>JAQXKW010000093.1 GCA_029010655.1 Clostridia bacterium
GGATGCGGGAAAATACGAAGAGGCGATTTCCGCCTTTGAAGCCCTCGGGGAATATAGCGACAGCGCAGAACAGATCGCTCTGTGCGGCTACGGCATTGCAGAGGAGCTTATGAACTCCGGCAAGTACGACGAGGCGATTTCGGCTTTTGACGCCCTTAACGGCTACGGCGACAGCGGGGATATGATTCTTGAGTGCAGATACAAAGCCGCAGAGGAGCTTATGAATTCCGGCGATTTTGACGGGGCGATTTCCGCCTTTGAGGCTCTCGGAGGATATAGCGACAGCGCCGAGCGGGTGCTGGAGTATAAGTATAACCGAGCCGCTTTTCTTATGGATTCCGGAAAGTACGGGGAAGCAATTCCGGCGTTTGAGGAGCTTGACAGCTACCGCGACAGCCGTGATATTATTAACTCATATTTTGACGGCTTAACCGATTATGACGCGCTCCCCCTTTCACTGTATAACTACGCCCGAAGGTACTGCATGGAAAATCCGGCGGCGGACGGGGAGCTGTTTGTGAAACTGGGACTTCATAATATTATTTCCGCAGGCAGTAAGCACACGGTGGGAATTCGCTCCGACGGAACGGTTACTGCTACGGGCAAGTCGGCTGACGGCGAATGCGACGTTTACGGCTGGAGCCATATTGTCAGCGTTTCCGCAGGCTTTACCCACACCGTCGGTATAAAATCGGACGGCACGGTGGTTGCAACGGGCGACAACAAATACGGCGAATGCGATGTGTCCGGCTGGACGGATATAGTCAGCGTTTCCGCCGGAGGCTGGGGTCACACAGTAGGGCTCAGGTCGGACGGCACCGTGGTTGCAACGGGAAAAAACGATTACGGTCAATGCGATGTGTCGGACTGGACGGATATTGTCGCCGTTTCCGCCGGCTGGACCCACACGGTGGGGCTGAGAGCAGACGGCACGGTGGTTTGTGCCGGAAGCAATGATTACGGAGAAACGGAGCTTTCGGACTGGACGGATATTGTGGACATTTCCGCAGACTGCGACCATACGGTGGGGCTGAGAGCCGACGGCACGGTGTCAGCCGCAGGGAAAAACGGCTACGGCGAGCTTGATGTGTCCGGATGGACTGATATTGTCAGCATATCCGTAGGCTATTGGCACACGGTGGGGCTGAGAGCCGACGGCACGGTCGCCGTTACAGGCTGGAACGAATACGGACAGTGTGAGGTGACCGACTGGACGGATATGTTATGCGCTACCACCGGCACGGATCACTCCGTAGGCGTGAAAAAGGACGGCACAGTAAAGACCGCAGGGTATAACTTTTACAGACAGTGCGATACCTACGGCTGGGTGTTAAAGACTTTTGAATAGAACAATGCCCGAATTGACGGGCGGAGTGGATTTGAGCCTTCTGCGGTGATCCGTAAATCGGAATACTGCGGAAGGCTTTTTCAGAAATGTAATTTTTTTGATTTTATACTGTTCTTTTCGGTGAATATATGATATAATAATAAAGAATATGGATTTTTGGGGGTAAGTATGGCTCTTGATAATACGCACTTCGGAGCGGAAAAAATATCCGAGCTTCTGAACGGACCGAAAAAACTGTTTTTTGACGGGATAGGCGGCGTGAGCATGTGCTCGCTTGCACGTATCTCCCACCTTCGGGGACATGAGGTTTCCGGCTATGACAGAGCGAAAACCGCAACCACCGAAAGGCTTGAAAGCGAAGGCATCAAGGTTTTTTACGAGGTGGATGCGGACCATGTTAAAAACTGCGACGTACTTATTTACACCGTGGCAATCCCTGCGGATAATCCGGAATACAGGGCGGCAATGAGAGAGGGAATACCCTGCATATCCCGTGCGGATTATCTGGGGTATCTTATGTCCGGCTACAAATACCGCATCGGTATCAGCGGTATGCACGGCAAGTCCACCACCACCTCAATGGCGGAGGCGGCGTTCACCGCCGCAGGGCTTGACCCTACGGTCAGCTGCGGCGCTCTTATGAAGGACGTGGGTGCGGCTCACAGAATAGGCAAAGAGGATTATTTTATCTTTGAAGCCTGCGAGTATATGGATTCTTTCCTCGATTTTTACCCTACCATGGCGGTTATTCTGAATATTGAGATGGACCATGTGGATTATTTCCATTCCATGAATCAGATAAGGGAGTCCTTCGGAAAGTTTCTTGACAGAACGGAGGGCGGAATTTCCCTTGTAAACTGCGGAGACGACGACGTTATGCGTGCGGCGGAGAATTTCGGCGGTACCCTTGTTACCTTCGGCGTTGATGCGCCCGACGCCGATTACAGCGCCATGAATATTGAGTTTTCCTCCGGCTGCGGCAGCTTCGATTTCTGCCGTGACGGGGAAGTGCTTTCGAGAATTGAGCTGTCCGTGCCCGGAGCACACTGCATATGCGACGCTTTGGCGGCGGCATCTGCGGCTCACCTGTGCGGCGCGGCACCTTCCGATATTGCACGGGGGCTTCACTCTTTTGAGGGGGCGGCAAGGCGAATGGACGACTGTGGAAAGGCTTTGTGCGGTGCGGAAATCTATTCGGATTATGCACATCACCCCACGGAAATCGAAACGACCCTTAAAACTGCCGTATCAATGGGATTTAATCACGTTTACGCCGTGTTCCAGCCCCACACCTATTCAAGAACGGGCGAGCTGTTCGACGATTTTGCCAGAGTGCTTTCCGAAAGCGGGGTTGACAGGATTGTAGTGGCTCCCATCTATTCCGCAAGAGAGACAAACACCTACGGCGTGTCGGCGGAGGCTCTCTGCGACAGAGTGTCGAAAAACGGCAAAAAATGTCGGTTTATCGGGCAGTTTTCCGATATTGCCGATTATATGAACTCCGTTGCCGAAACGGGCGATGCGATTATCGTTATGGGCGCGGGAGATATAACAAAGGTAATTCCCCCCCTGAAAGGATGAAACTTAAATGAACACCACCTTAAAACAGATAAAATTCACCATGCCCTGTCAGGACATGAACGGCACGTCAACCCTTCCTGCGCTTTCCAAGCTGAATTTCTGGCACAGAAACGGAGATTCGGGACTTTCCGAGGACGACGATTTGTTTATCGGCTACGGACATGTTCCCTCTGCGTTCCCCTACAAAATGCAGGACGCCTATACCCGTGAGCTTCATCCTATGGAGATGAACGCCGTAGTTCTGGAAAACGAATACCTAAAGGCAACCTTCCTCCCCGAATGGGGCGGAAAGCTCATGTCTCTGATAAATAAGGAAAAGAACGAGGACCTTCTTTTCTGCAACCCCGTAATGCGTCCCTGCAACCTTGCAATACGCAACGCATGGACCTCCGGCGGCGTTGAGTGGAACTGCGGCATGTTCGGACACCACGTGAACACCTGCGAGACTATGTTCACCGCCGTCACCCACCTGGAGGACGGCACTCCCGTTCTCCGTATGTACGAGTATCACAGAATACGCCGTGTGGTTCAGCAGATGGATTTCTTCCTGCCGGAGGGCTCAAAGGTGCTTTTCGCAAGAAACAGGATAATCAATCCTCTGCCCGACGTAATCCCTATGTACTGGTGGTCAAATATTGCCGTGCCGGAAACCCCCGACACACGTATTGTGGTGGACGCCGACGGCGCTTACGTTGCGGACAATAACACCAGTCTTGCGCCCCTGCCCGTTTACAAGGGCGACGACGTAACATATCCCATAAACGTCCCCGCCGCAGGCGACTATTTCTACAATATTCCCTATAAAAACAGAAAGTTCGAGGCGGCTCTTGACGCCGACGGCTACGGCTTTATACATACCTCTACATACAGACTTATAGGCAGAAAGCTTTTCTGCTGGGGACAGAACCCCGGCGGCGACCGCTGGCAGGAGTATCTGACCGAGGACGGAAGCTCAGACAGATATATAGAGCTTCAGGCGGGTATCGCCCACACTCAGTATGAGTGTATACCCATGCCTCCCCACACTACGTGGGAGTGGCTCGAGGCGTACGGCGCCATGTCTGCCGACGGCGACAAGGTTCACGGAGACTGGGAGACTGCCAAGGCAGAGGTGAGAGAGCGGCTTGACGAGATTATCACCGACGAGAAAATGGACGAAATCCTTGCCGCAACAAAGAAAATGGCAACAAGCAAGGCGGACGGCGATTTGCTCTTTAAGGGGAGCGGCTGGTGCGCTCTGGAAAACCTCCGCCGTGATAAGGAAGGAAAGCCCCGTATTGCGCCCCACCTTGATTTCGGCACGGTGGGAGAGGAGCAGAGCGACTGGGTAAGCCTTATGGAGGACGGAAAATTCCTTTCCCATTCAGCGAAAGAAGCGCCCGTTTCATGGATGCTCCAGCCGGAGTGGACAAGCATGATGGAAAAAGCGGCAAAGGAATGCCCCGACGACTGGTACACAAGACTTCAGCTTGGTATTACATATATTGCGTCGGGCAAGCTTCAGGAGGGCTGGGAACAGCTTGAAAAATCCATGGAGCTTGAGCCTTCGTGCTGGGCGAAATACGGAATGTCTCAGGTAAAAAGAGTTATCGGCGACAACGAAAATGCCGCAAGGCTCTGCACCGAGGCGGCAAGAATGAATCCCTCCGATATATCCCTTGCCAAGGAGGCGCTGGAGCTTTTGGTCAATGCGGGAATGGACAGGGAGGCAATAGAGCTTACCCGAGACCTTTCCGACAGCGTTCTCTCCGTGGGCAGAGTGAAGATTTATATAACTCTCGCACATATACATCTGGGCAATATCGAGGAAGCGGAGGCTGTTTTCTACGAAAACGGCGGCATCGTTCTGCCCGATATAAGAGAGGGTGAGCTGATAATCACGGAAATGTATCTTCAGCTTGAGGAGCTGAAGGCAAAGCGGGACGGCGTGCCCTTCGACCGTGAAAGCGCAAACGTTCCCCCTCAGTTCGACTACCGCCAGTGCGACAGCACACGACGCCGCCCGGCGAGAAAGCGTCAGAGACAATGAAAAGAAATACTGCCTCCGGCACCCTTATGCTCCTTGCCTGTGCCATAATCTGGGGAACTGCCTTTGTTGCCCAAAGCGAGGCAATGGACTCCATGGAGCCGCTTACCTTTCAGGCTATGCGAAGCTATCTGGGAGGATTGGTGCTTCTGCCGCTTATAGCCGGTGTTGACATAACGAAAAAGAAAGCGGGAATATACAGAAAGCCCACAAGCGAAGAAAGAAAAAAGACCTTTCTTGTGGGCGTTGCCTGCGGCACCGTGCTTTGTATTGCTTCTCTGTTCCAGCAGTACGGAATCGCCATGGGTACCTCCGGCGGAAACGCAGGCTTTATTACGGCGCTTTATATACTTCTCGTGCCTGTTGCAGGGCTTGTGTTCTTCAAAAGGAAGGTTCATCCTGCGCTGTGGCTGTGCATAGGCGCGGCGCTTGCGGGTCTTTGGTTTATCTGCATAAAAGGGGATATGACCTTTGCTGTAAGCGATATTATGGTGCTTATCTGCGCTTTCGTTTTCACGGCGCATATAATCGTCGTGGACCGCTTTGCATCAGGGCTTGACGGAATTAAGGTTTCCTGTATCCAGTTTTTCACCTCTGCGGTAATCGCAACGGTTGGAATGCTCATATTTGAAAAGCCCTCCGTGTCTCAGCTTCTTGACGGCTGGTTTCCCATCGTTTATGCGGGAGTTATGTCCTCGGGCGTTGCCTATACGCTTCAGATACTGGGTCAGCAGAGAACAGACCCTACGGTGGCGTCCTTGCTTATGAGCCTTGAATCCGTGTTCGCCGTTCTGGGAACGGTGGCTGTAAGTATTATTCAGGGACACCCGGAATACCCTACGGCAAGAGAGCTTATAGGCTGTGCTTTAATGTTTGCGGCAATAATTGCGGCACAGCTTTTGCCGCAAAGAGAAACGGACGGCTGATAACCGTCCGTCACAGAGTGTCGAAAAAACCTTATTAGCAGAGCACATTGAGATGAGGCCCCCTTGTGTAAAGGGGGCTGGCAAAAATCTTTGATTTTTGACTGGGGGATTGTAAAGTAAAAGAAGCGATTGTCAGTAAGGTAAAAACAATCACATTTCGCTGTGACAATCCCTCCGTCACGGCATACGCCGTGCCACCTCCCTTTACACAAGGGAGGCGTCTTGGTTGATGCAAACCGGTTACTTTTTCGACAGTCTGAAACGGACGGTGAAAGCTGCCCGTCGGAATAGCGGCAAAGCGGTAAGACCGCTGAATTAATAATATTAACGGCGGGCTTTTCAGCCCGCCGTAAGGCTGTTTTTACGGCTATAACAGAAATAGGCGGCGTCCCGTTTGGGACGCCGCCTGTTTAGCTTTTAATAGTAATAAATATCAGTTGGGAGTATATGTACCCATAATGATTTTCTTTATGAGGTTGGAATCGGCGGAGTTGTATTTTCCGTCTCCGTTTATATCCGCCGCCTCGTTGGGAGCATAACCGCCCAAAATAATTTTTCTTATAAGGTTAGAGTCAACAGCGTTTACCTTTCCGTCACCGTTGATGTCACCCGGAGTCACGGTGGGCTCTTTTTTTCCGCACACGGTGCAAACACCGTTTTCGTAGTTATGAGGAATGGTTTCAATTACGCCGGAATCCAGGTATGTATTACAAACGGAGCATTTTTCGGAATACATTCCCTCCCTTGTGCAGGTGGCAGGAACCTCCGTTCTTACTACAGTATGTCCTGTTGCCGAATATTCTTCATGCTCAAGCACCTCGCCGCAGACAGAACAGCAAACTATTCTGTAACCGTCCTCGGTGCAGCTTGCATACACATATTGGACGTCGTCTACATGTCCCGGAGCTTTTATTATTTCGCTTGAAATGAATGCATCGCAAACAGAACAGTATACTTCTTTCAACCCATCTTTTACGCAGGTATTAGGGGTATAAACAAACTTATCTGCCGTATGCCCCGTTGCAGGCAAAATTTTAGCTTCTATAGTAGCATTACAAACAGTGCACTTTGTCATAGACCAACCGTCTTCGGTACAGGTTGCTTCTACCACTGTTGTTTCTAATGTATCGGAATGAAGCGGGAAAATAACAGTCTCACTTTCACCGCACTTTGAGCAAGTCCTTGTTTCGTGTCCTTCCCCGGCACATGTAGGCGACACATATTCTGTTACTTCCATGTTGTGTCCGTTTACAAGACAATACGCTTCGTAGTGTATCGTTGCGGATATTAAGTAGTAATTATTAATGTAAATGGATATTACACTCCATTGTTCCTCTGTTCCGTAATAATAAACATCCTTTAGGCTACTGCAACTGTAAAATGCCCTTTCGCGTATTGTTGCAACACTATCAGGGATTATTATGGAGGTCAAGCTACTACATTTTTCAAATGTAGAAAAACCTATTATTGTTACACTGTTGGGCAATGTTACTGATGTAAGGCTGCCGCAACCATAAAATGCATTATTTCCTATGCTTGTAACACTGTCAGGGATTGTTACGGAGGTTAGACTACTGCATCCGTAAAATGTCTCATCACCTATGCTTGTTACTCTATCGGGGATTGTTACGGAGGTCAGTCTACTGCAACCGTAAAATGCAGAATCACCAATGCTTGTCACGCTGTCGGGGATTGTTATGGAGGTCAGTCTACTGCAACCGTAAAATGCAGAATTACCTATACTTGTTACACTGTCGGGGATAGTTACGGAGATCAGGCTTGTGCAATTGAAAAACATATGCCAGCCTATGCTTCTTACACCATCAGGGATTGTTACGGAGATCAGATATTTACAATCTCTAAATGCATAATCACCTATGCTTCTAACACTGTCGGGGATTGTAACGGAGATCAGACCGCTGCAACCGTAAAATGCATAATTACCTATGCTTGTTACACTGTCGGGGATTGTTATGGAGGTCAGACTGATGCAACTTTCAAATGCCGCATAACCTATGATTGTTACGCTGTCAGGTATTGTTATGGAGGTTAGGCTATAGCAATTGTAAAATGTCTTGGAACCTATGCTTGTTACACCGTCTTCTATTACTACAGATTCCATATCGTTGTAGTAATAGTACCACGGAGTAGAACCGGATGCGTATCCATACATATCACCTGTACCCGAAATGGTGAGGGTAGCGGTGGATTCATCATAAACCCATGTAAGATTATCTCCGCATGTGCCGGACGTTTCCGCCGCATTTGCAGAAATGGGAAAAACATATACCGCCGAAATGAGCAAGGACAGGGTTAAAACCAATGAAAGAAACCGTTTCATTTGTGCCTCCGAATGTAATATGTAGTATAATGTGAATTATTCTATGATAATCGACATGATTATATCACTTCCGGCAATTGTTGTCAAGTTGAGCGTTTCAAAATGTCATATCCGCATACAGCAGATAACCGTCCGTTTTTTGATGAAAAACCTTGACACAATGGGTTATATGGGGTATAATATCATAAATCATTATGCCCCGAAAAAGAGGCTATGGAACAGTAAAGGAATAGATTTTATGGAGCCTAAATATCTCAGAGAAGCAGGCGAAGCATTCGCCTTTCAGGCTGAACCCATCGATTACAAAAGATGCGACGCAGGCCACATTAACGACACGTTCTTTGTAAACTGCGGAGAGGGTAACGACGGTTATATTCTTCAGAGAGTAAATACCAATATTTTCAAAGACCCTATCCGGCTTATGTCCAATATAAAGGGCGTATGTACCCACGTTGCGAAAAAAATAGAGGCCTGCGGCGGAGATCCCGACCGTGAGGTGAGAAAAATAATTGAGACCAAGGACGGAAACGATTATTACGTAGACCCGGACGGAGGCTACTGGAGAGCGTATCTTATGCTGGACGACGTTATCTCCTACAACACCCCCGATTCGGCGGAGATTTTCTATAAAAGCGGCGTCGCTTTCGGTAAATTCTTCAATCAGCTTGCGGATTATCCCGCAGATACCCTCTACGAGACTATCCCCAATTTCCACAACTCCGTCAGCCGTATGAACGACTTTAAGGCGGCGGTTAAGGAAGACAAAATGGGCAGAGCCGCAGAAATGAAGAAGGAGATTGAGTTCGCTCTCACCAAGGAGGACAAATGCTCCTATATTCTGGACAGACTGGCTGACGGCAGATTCAGACTTTGCGTTACCCATAACGATACAAAGCTCAATAATGTGCTTATGAACGCAAAGACCGGAGAGGGTCAGTGCATTATCGACCTTGATACGGTAATGCCCGGCTCCGTTTTGTACGACTTCGGCGATTCTATCCGCTTCGGCGCCTCCAGCGCACCCGAGGACGAAACCGACCTTTCCAAGGTATATGTGGATCTCGATATGTTTGAAGCGTACGTTAAGGGCTTTGTGGGCGAGCTTCACGATTCCATGACGAAGGACGAAATTTTAGGTCTTCCCATGGGCGCATATCTTATGACTCTTGAAACGGGTATTCGCTTCTTGGGCGATTACCTGAACGGCGACGTGTATTTCCATATTCACTATCCCGAGCAGAATCGGGACAGAGCGAGAAATCAGCTCAAGCTTATTGCCGATATGGACGAAAAAATGGATCAGATGAACGAGATCGTGAAAAAATATCTCTGAGCCGCAAAAGGAAAATAAAAAATGACAAATAAAGAGAACAGTACAAACAGAGTAAATATCCAAACGCTGTTGTATGTCCTTTGGAGAAGAGTCTTCTGGATTATCGGCATCGGTATCGCGACAGCTCTTGTTTTCGCATTGGTAACCAAGTTTTTGGTTACTCCCGTATATTCCTCCACCGCAAAGTTCTATGTGAACAACAATACGGAGAAAGGCTCTACCACTATTTCGTCTCAGGATATTTATGCTTCACAGAGCCTTGCGGAGACAGCTATTGTAATTATTAAAAATAACAATGAGTTAATGCAGAGAGTTATCAGCTCATCTTCCGTGGAATGCTCGGTAGAGGAGCTGAAGGAAATGATAACGGCAACCTCTCTTTCTTCTACCGAGGCGTTTGCAATAAAGGTCTCCAATACCTCCCCCGAGGATGCGCTGAGCCTTGCCGACGCATTCCGCACCGTTGTTCCCGAGATGATTCCCGAGGTTATTCAGGGCGGAGATGTCTCCACCTTTGACGTACCCGAAAAGGCTGTTAACCCCGACTCCCCCAATCTTTTTATCAATACCCTTATCGGAGGCTTTGTAGGGGCTATCGTCTCCTTCCTCATATTCTTCCTTTCGGAGGCTCTCGACAATACTATTTATGAGGAAGCGGATATAAAGGGCAAATTCGATTATCCCATTATAGGTCTTATACCCACAATCAGCGTGGAAGCAGACGAAGAACGGGGTAAAAAATCCGCCAAATCGAAAAAGAAGGATAGGCAGAACAGAAAGGAAACGGAGGCAGCAAAGTAATGGAAAATGTCTACGAAGGAAAACTGCTGAGTGATTCTACTCCTTTTGCCATAAGCGAGGCGTTCAAAGCTCTCAGAACAAACCTCTTTTATACTGCCAAGGGCGAAAAGTGCCCCGTTTTCGGAATAACCAGCACCTTTTCCCACAGCGGAAAAAGCCTTATCATATCAAATCTGGCGGTGTCTTACGCACAGCTTGAAAAAAAAGTTCTGCTTATAGACTGCGACCTTAGAAATTCCTCGGTCCATAAGATATTCAAAATCGAGCGTGCCGGCGGCATGAGCGAGCTTTTGGCGGGTGCGGATACAAATCTCGATAAGTATATTAAAAGATCCTCCTATCAAAACCTTTCGATAATCACCTCCGGAGGAACACCTCCCAACCCGGCAGAGCTGTTGGCAAGCACAAGAATGGCGAAATTCATTGCGTTTATGAAGCAGCATTACGATATTATCTTCATAGATCTGCCGCCTATTGCCGCAGTTTCAGACGCTATGGTAATATCCGATCACGTTACGGGCTATCTGTTTGCGGTAAGATCCGGCATTGACGATACGAAGGCTCTGTCATACGCTCTCTCCGCAATGGAACAGACAAATTCCAATGTGGTGGGCTTTGTAATGAACGACATCGACTCAAAGACCAGCGGCTATTACGGAAGCCGCTACGGCAGATACGGACATTACTACCGTTACGGCAGGTACGGCAGATACGGAAAATACGGCTACGGCAAGAGATACGGCTACGGTTACGGAAGAAAGTACGGTTACGGCTACGGTTACGGATACGGACACAATAAAAAACAATAATATTAATATATAGGTGGGAACGATGGGAAAAATATCAGACTTAACTGATTTCCATGCACATATCCTTCCCGGTGCAGACCATGGCTCAAGCAGCCTTGAAACATCTGAAACACAGCTTAGAATACTGTACGGCGCAGGAGTGCGCCGTGTTGTGGCGACACCCCATTTTTACCCTAATGCTATAAGCGTTGACGGATTTTTGAAAAAAAGAGATGCGGCGGAAAGAAGTCTTGCCTCGCTCTCCGGGGAAAGAATGCCCCGGATTTATGTGGGAGCTGAGGTTCTTGTTTGTGCGGGCATCGACAGGATGCCCGGGCTTGAAAAGCTGTGCATAAAGGGCACCAATGTTCTCCTCCTTGAAATGCCTTTTACCAAATGGAACGAGTCGCTGTTCGAAACGGTGTATAACATAAGCCGGAGAGGCTTTAAGGTGGTTATGGCGCATATCGGCAGATACCCGTCGGGGCAGTCCCAAAGGCTTATTTCTGAATGCGGCGTGCCCGTTCAATTGAACGGAGAGAATATTTCAACCTTACGCGGCAGATACAAGGTTATGAGATGGCTTGAGGCAGGAATTGTGTGCGCTTTCGGAAGCGACATCCACGGACCCTCCAAAAAGCAAGCGAAAAATTTAGCGTCCATATACTCTTTTGCAGGAGAATACGGAGAAAAGATTAACGAAAAATGCTCTTATCTCCTAAAAGACGCAGAATACATAAAATTCAGCAAATAAACCCAGAAAAGAACCCGCCGCAGGCGGGTTCTTTGCTGTGTAAAATGTGTAGACTGAGCGGTATGTGAGGCTCTGCCTCACACACCGCATGAGAACCCCAAAAAACTCTCTATTATCAGTTTTTGGGGTTTTCAGGGGGATTTTTTCAAAAATCCCCCTGAACGGGGTTCGGGGCGGCGCCCCGATTTTAATTATAAATCAATCTTTTCAAACCGGTTCTGAGAGGATTTCAGGGAAAGCAGGAAAGAAACGGTATAGATAACTACGCCGAAAGCCAAAACCGAAAGCTGAAAGGGCAGTGAGCCTGCGGGGAAACGGGGCATATGGTGGAGCGCTTCTCCAACGCCCACGGTTATCATCGACGCTATGATGAACAGTATAAAAGGCTTTCCGAAATAATAGGCAGTTTTGAAAAATCCGCCTAAAAATATTACGTTAAATTCCGCAAAAATTATAAGCACAAAGGCGAGAAATACAGGGTCTGCGGGCATCATCACGTTTCCGGTGTATGCGGGAGAGCCTGAAAGAACCGTCATACGAAGAACCGTAAGCGCACACATGATGAGAAAGCCCACAGCCTGAATTATTGCGTCGGATATGTATTTTGCAGTTACAACGTCACGCTTTCTTACGGGGAGCAGGGCGGAGTACAGAATGTCGTTCTGATCTCTTATTAGCTGATAGGACTGGAAAATCCCCATACAGATAAAGAACGCTCCCATAAGTATGGGATAGCCGGGAATAAGTACCATAAGGGAAAAAACAATAAAAATATAGGAAATGGGAGAGGTGGAAAGACAAAATTCCTTATAAAGCAAGTTCTTCATATATCCTCCTTTTCCAAATGCACCATAATGTCCTCAAGAGTGGGTATTCTGATTTCCGAGCCCTCAAAGGCGCAGGCGTTTTCCGTCTTTATAAGTCCTGTTTCCCCGTCTCTCGTTTTACATCTGCCTAATATATATTCTGCATTTGCAGAAAATCCGTCTGCGGAGCTTACCGTGCGGTAGGAATCGGTAAACTCCCCTATTCCCGATTCCGCAATAATTCTGCCTTTTTGAATGTAAACTATACGGTCGGCACAGCGGTCAAGGTCAGAGGTTATATGAGTGGAGAAAAGAACTGATATGCCCTTTTCCCGAAGCATGAGAAAGGTCTCCAGAAGCTCCTCTCTTGAAACAGGGTCCAGCCCGCTTGTTGGCTCGTCAAGGATAAGAAGCTCTGCCCGGTGGGAAAGGGCAAGAGCCAGGCTGAACTTAACCCTCATACCCTCCGACAGCTTGTCGGGCGTTTTCTCCGGGTCTATGGAGAAAAGCCGCATGTATTTGCCGAAAGCATCAGAGTCCCAATTTTCGTAAAACCGCCCGGTTATTCGGGCGATTTCCGAAAGCTTTTTCTTTTTGTAGTAGCTGACGGCGCCGCCTGCAAAGCCGATACGCTGTTTAATTTCGTTTTCATGCTCCTTTAACGGCAGACCGAAATAGGAAATACTGCCGGAATCCGCATGAACAAGGTTGAGAGAGGCTTTCAGAGTGGTGCTTTTTCCCGCACCGTTTCTGCCGATAAAGCCCGTAA
Organism: Clostridia bacterium; assembly: GCA_029010655.1. Lineage (GTDB taxonomy): Bacteria > Bacillota > Clostridia > Oscillospirales > CAG-272 > Avispirillum. The sequence continues at coordinate 13,474 of JAQXKW010000093.1, forward strand.
TGCTCCCTTTGGGAACAGAGAAGGATACACGGTCAAGCAGAAATCCGGGGTATTCTTTGCAAAGACCGTCTACAAAGAGCGCAGAATTCATTCTTCACCCTCCCCGAAAATTCTTGCGGCAAGAGCCGAAAAATCGGATTTGGGCGGAATTGCAATGCCCCGTTTCGTGTCGCCCAGAAGAATAAGCGTGTCGCCGGGGGAAATCCCGAAAATGTCCCTTGCCTGCTTTGGAATAACGATTTGCCCCTTTTCGCCTACCGTTACGGTCCAGGCATATTTTCCTTTCGGTCCGTTCATAAGTCCTCCAAAAAAAGTATGATTTGTATAACAAATCATACCACATGACGGATAATAAGTCAATACCCTTGCCGAAAAAACGGCAGGGCTGTTTTGAAAGCTTGAACTCTTGACAAAAGGGTAAACGGGAGTTATAATAATAAAGATTAATGTTGAAAGGACCGAAACATGAGTACGAAAATGCAGAAGCTGTTAATAGCGGCGGCAACGGTGTTGCTTGTGCTGGCTGCGGCGTCGCTTGTCCTTTTGATGACGAACCCCTTTTCAAAAGACGAAACGGGGAAGGATAGCCCGGCTGACACCGTGCATGAGCCGGAGGAGTATTTTTATAACGAGGACGGGACTCTTAACAGAATAGTATATTACGAAAACGACGAATATAACGGTCAGAAGGACTTTTATTCGGAGGGCAAAAAGGACTACGTTATTTATTACGACAAAAACGGCGAAAACTGCGCCAATGAGCTGACCGTGAAAAACGAGGCGGGAAAGACCGTTTCCTATAAGAAATCGGAAAACGGAAAAACCCTTGTTCTTGAAGAATACGATTATGCGGACGATTCGGTAACGCTTAAAAAATATACCAAAAAGACCTATGACGAAAACGGCGCCGAGTCGGCGGAAAAGCTCTATTATGCCGACGACGGCGTAACGGTAACCGAGAGAGTAACCTTTCTCGACGGGGAAGAGCTGACCCGCGAAACCTTTGATTCGGCGCACCCTTACGAGCCCGCCAATACGGAAGAAAATTAATTTTATATATTTAGGAGATACATATGGCAAACTTCAGAAGAATCGGCGTTCTTACCTCCGGAGGAGACGCTCCCGGTATGAATAATGTTGTCCGTGCCGTAACCCGTGCCGCTATCGCAAACGGCGTTGAGGTAGTAGGCGTTATGGGCGGCTATCACGGACTTGTTCACGATGAGGTGAAAATCCTCTCTGCCCGTGATGTTTCAAATATCGTTAAGGACGGAGGCACCATGCTCTATTCGGACAGATGCCTTGAGTTCAAGACGGAAGAGGGAATGGCGGCGGCAGTTGAAACCTGCAAAAAGTATAATATTGACGGTATCGTTGCCTGCGGCGGCGACGGAACCTTCAGAGGAGCTACCGACCTTTCCAACAGAGGAATTCCCACTATCGGCATTCCCGGAACTATTGACAACGATATTACATCTACCGATTACTCTATCGGTTACGATACCGCTATGAACACGGTAGTCCAGATGATAGACAGACTCCGCGACACCTGCGAATCCCATGCACGCTGTAATGTAGTTGAGGTTATGGGCAACCATGCGGGCGGAATCGCTATCCAGACCGCTATCGCCTGCGGTGCGGTAGACTGCGTTATCGCCGAGACCGAGTTTGACGAGGAAGCCATGTACGAAAAGATGATCCGCCTGAAAAACGACGGCAAGAGAGGCTTTATCGTAGTTGTGTCCGAGCTTCTTCCCGGCTATGCAGACCCTGCATTTGCAAAGAAGATACAGGAGAGAACGGGTATTGAGACGAAATTTGCACGTCTGGCGCACGTGGTGCGCGGCGGCGACCCCACCCTCCGTGACAGAGTAACTGCGGCACAAATGGGCGCAAGAGCCGTAAAGGAACTGCTTGCAGGCAAGTCCAATCTTGTTGTGGTTGAGCAGAACAATGAGATTGTAACGCTGGATATTAACTTCGCACAGACCACCGACCGTATTTATAAGGGTAAGGCGGCTCCCGAAGAAATTGAAAAGTATTCCGCAGAGGAGCAGACAATCATTATGGCAACCGTTGAGAAGAAGCGTCAGTATTTCCGTGATATGACGGCGCTTCTTGCAGAAATCTCCGGCTGATAAAGAAAGCAAATATTAAAGGACTGTCTTTTGCCCAAGTGTTCCAAAGAACACTTGGGCAGTTTTATTCGCCGCACGGCGAGTGATATTGCTAAAGCAGTTTTATTATGCTTCGCATAGTTATATTGCCTGGGGCAGTTTATCGGCGAATAAAATATCACTGAAACCGCAGGTTTCAATATCACGATTGCCGTCGGCAATCATATCACTCTTTGCACAGCAAAGAATATCACTGCATAAACTACCCGAAAAAGAGATTTGTTTTTCTCTTTTTCGGGTAGTATTATCGTATACTGTTACAAGCAGGAATTTTGTGTGCCAAATTCCTATTAAGTTTAGATAACTGTCCTTAAGAAACCTGCTCATTTGACAGTCCTTTTTCATACGGCGGCTTCGCCGCCGGCTAGCCGCCAGCTGCTAGCTGCTAGCCGCTTAAAGCTCCTCAGCTTAGAATATACTTATCCATCACATGGATAAACCGAAGAATATCGCTCTGCAATGTGAGCGGACCCACGGAAAGCCGAACTGCCCCTCCCGGGGGAGTGCCAACTGTTTTGTGTGCAAGGGGGGCGCAGTGAAGCCCCGTGCGAACACAGATTCCGTGTTCATTAAGAAGCGCTCCCGTTTTCTGCGGCGTCTGATCCTTTACCGTAAACAGGAAAAGACCGCCGCCCCGCTCTCCGTATACCGTCAGGAGAGGACTGTTTTCATACCTGTCAAACAGACGGTCCGTAAGGCTTTTTTCATGGAGAAGAATACTTCTTGTCTTTCGGTTCTTTACATATTTTATCCCCTCAAGAAGCCCTGCCGCACATGGTGCGGACATGGTTCCCGCTTCAAGTCTGTCGGGGAGAAAATCGGGCATTGATATTTCCTCCGAATTAACTCCGGAGCCGCCGTACATAAGCGGGCGGGGGATAACTCCGTCGTAAAATAGAGCCATGCCGCACCCCTCGGGACCCAGCAGTCCCTTGTGTCCGGGAAAGCACAGAGCGGAAATGCCGTCTCTTTCCATATTAATATCATGCACCCCCGCAGACTGAGAGGCGTCCAGTATAAACAGTATTCCCGCATTGCGGCACAGCTCCCCGATTTCAGCTTGCGGCAGAGTTCTGTTAATAATATTTGAGGAGTGATTGCATATTACCGCCGAGGTTTTGGGGGTAATCAGGCGGCGTATGTTCTCCCCAATGTCTCCCTTTGTTGAAAAAACGCTGTAAGAAACACCCTTTGTCCGCTTCAGATATTCCACCGGGCGCAGAACGCTGTTGTGCTCCATGTCGGAGATAATAACGTGGGAGCCTTCGGGCACAAGCCCCATTATGGCAATGTTCAGCGCATGGGTGGCGTTTAAGGTCAGCACGGCGTTTTCCGGCGAGGGACAGCCGAAAAGCTCGCATGCCGACTCTCTGCATTTGTAAATTACCTCCGACGCACGCAGAGCCATAATGTGGCTTCCCCGTCCCGGATTTCCGCAGTATTCGCGCATACAGCGGCACATTTCGTCGGTCACCTTTGGGGGTTTGGGAAAAGAGGTGGCGGCGCAGTCAAGATAGGTTATCACAGCCGCCCTCCTAAAATTTCCCCGTGGGCGATTTTCTTTTGGTTCAGTATCCGTTCAAGCTCCTCGGCTCTGGAGCAGGGAAAGCTCAGACCGTAAGCGCATCCGTTTTTCGTTATCATAGGGTCAAGATTTACAATTTCGCAGGAAATGCCGTAGGTCGCCAGTACGGCTTTTCCTCTTTGCGCCAAAGTCATACTTTTCATAGCCGCAATACACATTTTAGAATTCCTTTCTTTATACTCATTTTCAGTATATTCGGGAAGGAATAAGATGACAGCGGCTAGCAGTTAGCGGCTAGCGGCGGCTTCGCCGCCTGTAAGCCTTCCCTTAACACCTACCCCCATTTCTCCGGCAAGCGGAAAAACGGGGACCCCCGGTGGCGGGAAGGGGGACCGGCTTTGCCGGTGGATGAGTTGTGTAATTACATGCAATTATCGCTTTATAAACGGCGAAAGGCAGAAAAACGGCGGGAGCAAGCCCCCGCCCTACGGTATTATTAACGCATTTTCGATGACGGGGAGAACATCAAATCATTAGTAGAGATTGCCACGGGGCTTGCCCCTCGCAATGACACGGGGGGATGCAAAAAAAGCATCCCCCGTGTTCGGCGGCTTTGCCGCCTAATATTTGCTGTTCGTTGGTCTTTAACTGCTAGCCGCTAACCGCTAGCCGCTAACTGCTGAAACAGGCTGCCCATGGGCAGCCTGTTTCCTTTACATCCTTATCGTAACCGTGCGTCCTGCCTCAAGGGAATGGGTCAGCCATACGTTTCCGCCTACCACGCAGTGGTCGCCTACCACGGTGGTTCCGCCGAGAATTGTGGCGCCTGCGTAAATGACAACATGATTTCCTATATCGGGGTGACGCTTGACACCCTTGACAAGAGTACCGTCCTCGTTAACCTCAAAGCTCTTTGCTCCGAGAGTTACGTGCTGATACAGCTTTACATGCTCGCCTATGGTAGTGGTCTCGCCTATTACAACTCCCGTGCCGTGGTCGATAAAGAAATATCTGCCGATAGTGGCGCCGGGGTGTATATCAATACCCGTCAGCGAATGGGCATACTCCGTCATCATACGGGGAAGTATCGGTATTTTCATGCAGTAAAGCTGATGGGCTATGCGGTAAATGCCGATTGCCTTAAAGGCGGGGTATGTAAGGATTACCTCGTCAAGATTTATTGCCGCAGGGTCGCCCTCGTATGCGGCGATAATATCCGTTTCCAGCGTTTCCTGAATTTCGGGGAGCATTTCGATAAGCTCAACGGAGCGCATCTCCGCCTCCCCCTCTTCGGGAATAACGCATTTAAGCGCACGGGTCAATGCGTCAAAGGCACGCATAAGCTCCCATGTGCGCTTTTCCGTTTCGGAAAATCTCTCCCCCTGCTTTCCTATGTGTCCGGGGAACATTGCGGTCAGGAGATGATGTATCGCCTCCTTTGCGGCTTCGTCCATGCCGATATAGCGTCCCGGCGTGGGGTCGGTTCCCACGCTTTTCAGGCTTGAGCCCACTTTTTCAAGACGGGCGGCAAGCGCCCCTAAATTATTCTTTTCCATTATACTTCTCCGAAAATATTATAGAATAAAGTGTTAAATCAACCAATAAATGCTTTATAAAACAGCTCTGCCATACGTTCCCGGTCTTTTGCAAGGTGCAAATATCCGAAAACGCATTCAAGTCCCGTTGCACGGCTGTACTGTGCGTGGGTTGCGCTTTTTGGGGCGGTGTGGGTGCTGTTCCTGCCGCGGCGGTAAATGTCGCTTTCATCCTCCGTAAATAAGGGAATGATTTTTTCTGCGGCGGCGCTTTGGGACACCGCCGTCACATATTCCGCCGCTCTTTCGTGTACTTTTCCTTTGCCGTCGGTTACAAGACGCTCCCGAACCAGCACCTCCAGCACCGCATCTCCCAGATAAGCCAAAGATGCAACGGGCAGTTGCGAGGCTTCTTTTTTTGTCATCACAGTTTCCTTTTTATATATCTCAGTTTGATTTTCTGATGGAATTTCAGCTTGCCGTAAAGATTGTTTGTAATGTCCTTCAGGTATTCGGCGCACCTGTCCGCTTCTTCAAAGCCTATGCCGTGTCCGAACTCCGCCTTTTCCATCAAGGCGAATATTTCACGGGGATCGATGTTTGAAAGGTCGGAGAAGTCCCGTGCTATCCTTTCGGCAAATTCACGGGGAAGCTCTCCCTTTTCGGGACCCTCGCCGATAAGCTCGAATACTTCAAGAATCATTTCGTTTATTTTCCCCACAAGCCCTTTGTAATCCACATTGGGGTTCTTCTCGTTGGCGGGATTCTGCACCTTTTCGATAACGGAGTATCTTTCGCCGAGAGCCTTATGCGCCTTTCGGTAGAAATACCGGAGCACAAGGAAGATAATAGAGAATACCGCAAGGATTATAAGGAAGGGAACGCTGCGGCGAAGAAACCACTGCAAATCGCTTTCTCCCGGCTCTCTTTCAACCAGCAGACCAAGACGGTTAAGTATTTCAAGCGCCGTTTCGTGCTTTTCGTCGGGACCGAAGCGGGAGCCGTCATCCTCCTTTTCGCCGTTGTTTTCAAGGTCCTCTTCCGTAAGGGTCGCGCTCTTTGCGTCATACATTCCCTCGCAAAGCTCGCCGGGGGTAACCTCGTACTGTACCCAGCCCATGCCCTCAGTGTAGACCTCTATCCATGCCGAGGCGTCGTTGTCCTCCACATAGGAGCGGTAGGGTGACGCCGCCGTGCGAACCTCGCTGAACTCATGAGCTGTAAGTCCCTCCGCATATCTTACGGGAAGTCCGTATTCTCTCAGTATTGCGGCGGCGGCAGTGGCAAAATGAGTGCAGTAGCCTTCTTTAACGTCCGTGAGAAACGCTTCCAGAACCGTTTTGTCGCCTGTGTACTTTGAGCCGTCGGGGGTAAGGGTGAAACGGTAATTGTTGCGGAAATAGTCAACCACCGCCATCGCCAGTTCATTTTCGGTGAGATTTCCGTCGTCGTCATTTTGGAGAGCGTCCTCTCTTATTTGCTCTGCAACGGCGGAAACAATATCGCTTCCGCTCTTTTCTGTGTAGCTTTCCAGAGCATACTGACGGTAGCTTTCCTCCAGCTCAAAGGCGGCAATAAGCTCCGCCTTTTCCTCCTCGGTCATTTGGGTAAAGTACCGCTCGGGCAGGCTTACGCCCATATACTCTATTCCCTGGTCTTTCGCCTCTGTGTCGAAATCGTAAAGGAGAGCGTCAATGTCCTCCTGCGACAGCTCCTTTTCAATTGAATCGAGAATATATTCTTTTGAAAGGAGCCAGTAGCGGACGGAATTGTCAAGACCGTCGCCGGAGTCCGCCCGGTTAAAGGCGGTGACGTAGGAAACCGTGCCGTAGCCTGAGCCGTATTTGTAGAAACGGGAGGAATAAACTCCGTCAAAGTATCTTGAATATTTGTACTCGGGGTCGCCCATGGAGCCGTATTCTGTAAGCCCTATGTCCGTATTCATATGCGCCGGGACAAAGAGCAAAAGGCTTTTTCCGCTTACCCTCCATACGTTCACCTTTTGAACGGAAAAACCGTATTTCAGAAAATTCTTGTATACATTGTCGTCCTCTATATAGGTGGAGGAGGGATAAACGTATTTGTAGTAGTTGTGGGTTATCTCGTCGGGAGAAAAATCGTTGCCGAAGGTCTCACGGTAAGCGAGCACCGTGTCCGTGTCGGCAGAGGTCCATTCCTCCGCTTCGTAATCGAAATCGGTACCTATCCAGCTTCGCAGATAGATGTTGTTGTCGGTCTCCGATTCCACACGGAAAAGCCGCCTGTCCCTGTATGAAAGGGGCTCAAAGGTCAGTTTTCGGGGAGCTAAATCGTCAATGCCGTAGGCGTACAGCTCGTTTAAGTCAACGTCGTTGCCTTTAAGATAAGCGGTAACATAGGTGCGGACAATCTGCACCTTGTTGTTTATGGGCTCGATAATGCGGAAATTTCCCGAAACCGTCGCCATGGGTATCCAAAGAGCAAGGAAAACGACAGCCAAAGTACCGACTCCTGCATAGCCGCCCATGTAGGAAACAAAGCGGCGCCGCTTTCTCTGGGCTTTCCGGGCTTCTTTGTCGGGGGATTTTTTCTTTTCGGCTTTCTTTTCGGCTTTTTGCCGCTGTTTTTCCTGTGCCTTCGCCTTTTTTGCCGCTTCTTTGTGGGCAGAAAGAACGGCACGGCGGGCGGCTTTCGCCTTTTTTATGCCCATTTCGCTTTCTGCGGCGGCTTCAAATACGCCGTCTGCACGGGCATAAAGCTCCGCTTTTTCGTCGCGGCGGCGTTTTCTTTCTTCCTTTGCGGCATCCCTGAGAAGCTTTCGCTCCTCACGCTTTTTTTGCCGCAGTTCAAGTCTGCCGCTGTACGCACGGTCGTATATTTTCATGCCCAAAGCGCCGCAGATAAAGCATACGGTAAAGCCGATACCGGCGTTGCCCTTTGCAATATTATAGGTGAGAATAGGTGCGAGAATAACTGCTATTCCTGCGGCAAGGGGAATTACCCTGACCTTTTTCTGCACGGTGAAATACAGGAAAACTCCCATAAGGGTAGCCAAAAGAAACGCTCCGCCGAAGCGGTAAGGGTCGGAAACGGCGTTTCCCGCCTGAGAATAGTCGTAGCCGTCGGGAATCATGTAGTTTCCTATGGAGGCATATCCCATGGAGGTCATGCGGTACAGCGCCATGTTGTATATTCTCAGAACGCTTTTTACCGTAAAGTCAAGAGGATTGCCGTACAAAGCGGAAATCACGGCGGCGTATGCCCCCGTATAGACAAAGGGGGTTATTGCGGCGGAAATCCTGCCCGTGCAGGCGACGCCGCATGCCACAGCCGCAGGGAGAGACAGCAGGGCAATGTGCCCTGCCTTAACTACGGCGGCACCCCACCAGTCGGAGGTGGAAAGTCCCGCCGCGCCGCAGATAAGGGCGCAAAGACCTAAAATACCCGTATAGGTAACGAGCGTCCGCAGGAAAAGTCCCGCATATTTCCACGGTGCCGAGGCGTTTTCAACGGGCGAATAAAATACTTTTTTCATGCTTTCTCCCCCGTCATATCAATTCATCCGACTGAAGCACCGAAGCGCCGTCGGGCGACACGGTTTCCCGGAGCCCGTAAAGGTCGGCGCCCGCATGGCGCAGTCTCATTTTGCAGTCTGCCGCATATTCCTGCCGCCCAACGGGAGAAACGTATCTTTCCCACGGGTCAAACAGCAGAACCTCCGTTACACAGCCGCAGCCCGCACCGCCGAAGGCGGTGGGAACGGCGCAGTAATCCGCAAGGTTTACCGGGTCTATATTAGCCGTAACAATTTTTACGGTCACGTTTGCGGCTTCTCCGATAGCGTCCGTGAGCCTTCCGATACGGTTTTCCTTTGCAACAACGGGAGTGGAGGCAAATCTTCGGCACAGCTCGTCAAAATCTGCGCTGTCGCAAAGCTCTAAAGATTCCACGCCGTCTCTGCCAAACCAGATAACGGTGCAAAGATTGCCGCATCTCAGCTCCTTTGCCGCCGCCGCAACAGTGATTTCAGCCACTCCGTCGGCGCAGTATTCGGGCATTTCGTCGGCAAATTCACCCTTTGGCACGCCGCCCCAGCGGCGCTGTGCCTCTTCAAGCTCGGAGCGGGTCGCCTTTTCGGTGTCCTCCCCGATTATCTTTTCCAGAGCCTCAACGGTTTCCATAACATCGTGTTCCGGCTCTTTTTTCGCTTTTTTCTTTTCTTTCTTACCGGCGGCGGAGGTCTCACGAATGAGACGGTCTATCATTTCCGCCGCTTCCATTTGCCCTGCGTTAATGCCGCGGGCACGGTTTTTCAGATATTTTTTCTTTTTCCGCTTTTCGCCGAGAGAGGCGAAAAAGCCGGAAATAAATGTTCCCGTGCCTTTCAGCGCCTTTTTGCGCCTTGCTTCACGGACTGCACGGCG
>JAQXKW010000094.1 GCA_029010655.1 Clostridia bacterium
TTTCAAAACATACAGTAAACGTGGCGAAATCCCTTCAGAAGGGCAAAATCCGGCACATTAATCTGCATATATTATACATTATTATTTAAATATAGTCAAGAAAAAAATTAATAATTTATTCATTGTTTTTTATAATTGACAAGGGATTTTAAGGGCGTTATAATTGAATTATGAAACGGAGGGTGCAATATGTCGGGAAAAGCAAAAAAGAGCATAATGGGGAGAGCTTTGATTACCTCGGGGCTGTTTCTCAAGGTGGTGCAGATAGTCTGCACGGCGGCGGGATCGAAGGATTTCGGAAATACGGTCTGGACTGCCATAACGGCGTGCTTTTTGGTGGGGGGTCTGCTTGTTTTTGGACTTGAACGGCGGGGAAAAACCGCTTTGTTTGCATACATCTGCGCCGTCGGCACGCTTCTTTCCCTTATAAAAACGGAAAATGTTTTTCTGCTGTATGCGCCCTTGTTTGCCATGCTCATTTCCTATTCGCTGATGCTGTTCACCATGAAAAAAAGAGCGCCCTTGTGCGGCGTTCTCTCCCTTTTGTGTACGGCGGCGCTGATTCTCTGCGCCTTTCACGTAATATCTCTGTCGGCGTTTTTCGGCACGGCGCTTCTGTGCGCCATGTATATCATTATGGCGGCAGGTTTGTTTATATAAAAATGCGAACCGCATTTATGCCTTACGGCAAAAAACCTTCAGGCTGTAAATGCGGTTTTCTGTTTTCTCTTTAATACGGCTACTCTGTCACGGTTTCCCGTGTCCCGTAGGATTTGGCAGGTGAGGGAATTTTCCTCTGCAATTGTGCGAAGGGCTTCTCCCTGAAGACTGCCTATTTCAATGGCAAGGGAGCCGCCCTCTTTCAGGTGACGGGGATAGATTTCTGCAATTTTTCTGATTACGGAAAGACCGTCGCCGCCGTCGGTTAAGGCGTGGGGCGGCTCGAATTTTACCTCACGGGGTAAATCCTTCATTTCCTCGCTTGTAACGTACGGGGGATTTGACACTATAATATCGTACTCGCCCGAAAGACAGTCGGTACAAACGTCTGCCAAAATCAGCTCCAGTCTGTCCGAAACGCCCAGCGTTTCGGCGTTTTCTTTTGCCACTGCAATAGTTTCGGGATAAAGCTCAACTGCCGAAGCGTAGGCGTCATTGCGCATTTTCAAAGCGGCAACAGCGACACACCCCGTTCCTGTGCAAAGGTCGGCAAACCGTCCGTTTTCCGGAAGATTTTCCACAAGATAACTGCAAAGGACTTCCGTGTCGAAGCGGGGAATAAGGCAGTCCGGCGTTACCTTAAAGGTAAAGCCCATAAAATCCCACTCGCCTAAAATATACTGTAAGGGCTCTCCGCTTTTCCGCCGTTCTACCGCACGGAAAAGCTCCTCTGAGGAAAAATCGCCTGTCATAGCCAAAGCTCGGCTGACGTTTTCAAAGCGGCAGATAAGCTCTGCCGCATCAAAGCCTGCGTCGGGAACTCCCGCCGCCTCAAGCGTTTTCGCTGTTTCTTTCAGAGTCATGGGCGTCAGGCTCGGTAACGGATTCAGTTTCGGTTTCAGTATCTGTTTCGGCTTCGGCTGTGGATTCGTTCTCCGAAACCGTTTCCGCTTCTTCCTCTTTTTTCTCAAACTCCGCCCGTGCTTCCGGGAATTCTTCGGGCATTGCACAGCGAAGCGCCGCCAGCGCTACCTCAAGCTGTGAGTCGTCGGGCTCCTTTGTGGTAATGCGCTGAACCCAAAGTCCCGGTGCGGAAAGAGCCTTTGTCAGTCCGTTGGGGTGCTTTCCCGCAACAATAAGGAACTCAAAGCCCAGACCTACGATAATGGGAATAAGTGCAATCTTTATAAGAATTATTACGGGCATGGGCCAGTCCCAGTTAATGAACATGGTCACCAGAATGGAGATAATAAGCATAACGAAAAGAAAGCTTGTTCCGCATCTGGGGTGGAAACGGGAGCATTTTCTCGCATTTTCGGGGGTAAGGGGCAGTCCCTGTTCGTAGCAGGCAACGGATTTATGCTCCGCCCCGTGATATTCAAAGGTGCGGCGAATATCCTTCATAAGGGACACAAGGAACAGATATACAAGGAAAATGACGATTTTCAAAACGCCGGAAATAACCGTGGTGAGAATATCGGGCATTTTCGCATGGAAAAAGTGATTGTAAAGAAGATTTGCGCCCTTTGCGGCGTAGTTGGGAAGAAATACGAAAAGGGCAATGCTGAGAAGAACGCCCAGCACGGTGCCGATAGCCATAATAACACCCATCAGCTTGTCGCCCAGCTTATCGGAGAGCCATTTTTCAAATTTCGTTTCAGGCTCCGTGTCGTCGATTCCCAGCATATTTGCGCTGTCCTCAAGGGTGGAAAAGGACATTTTCATGGATTCCACCATATTAACACAGCCTCTGATAAAGGGCAAATCAAAAAACTTGTTCTTTTTTCTAAGCGAGGTGAATTCTGAATTTTTAACCTCAATGGTGCCGTCGTCCTTTCTCACTGCAAGGGAAATATGACTTCCGCTTCTCATCATAACGCCTTCCAGAACGGCCTGACCGCCCACTTTTCCAAGGCGGCAATTCTTTTCTTTTTTCATATACATCCTTTCAAAAAACTTATGTATGGTAAATCTGTTAATAATCAATTGTCAAAACGTCTGTCAGCAGATGTTATCCACAGACCGCTAGCCGCCAGCCGCTAACCGCTAGCCGCCAATTCCCTCATAATGCCTGCAAAGCTGTGCGGCGGGACAATTTCCGCACTTGGGGCTTCTTGCGTCGCAGACGTCCCGACCGAAGTGGACAATACGGTGGCAGAAATCGCTCTGCTCCTCTCTGGGGAGGAGCTTTTCCATAATCCTCTCCGTTTTGAGAGGGTCTTTTTGCCCTTCGGGGTAAAAGCCCAGCCGACCGCAGATTCTTATGCAATGGGTGTCGGCAACAATGCCGCCCTTGTGATAAACGTCGCCTAAAATAAGATTTGCGATTTTTCTTCCCACGCCGGGCAGGGAAAGAAGTTCCTCCATGGTTTCGGGAACCCGTCCCCCGTATTTTTCGGTGATAATTTCGGACATTTCCTTAATGCTTTTGGCTTTTCCCCGAAAAAGACCGCAGGAGCGAATAAGATTTTCAATGTTTTCAATGGGCGCCGCCGCCATTTTTTCGGCAGAGGGGTACTCCCGAAACAGATCCCTGCAAACAATATTGACTCTCTCGTCTGTGCACTGGGCGGAAAGCCGTGCCATAACAAGAAGCCGCCAAGGGTCGTTGTCCGCCTCAAGGGAGCATACGGCGTCCGGATATAAATTTTTAAGTATTGCGGAAAAGCTCTCCGCTCTTTCATTATCCTTCATTTGCTTCTCCGGTGGTGTCTTTATTTGTATCTGTATTTTCCGTTGACTGATTTATGCCGAAATATGCGCTGAACACGTCACGTACCGCAAAGCCCGCGTCCGTACCGGAGGCGCCGTGCTCGATAACGCAGGTGGAAACGATAGCCGGGTCGTCAAAGGGGGCGAATGCCGTAAAAACGGCGTTGTCGGAGGAGGTGGTGGAAACCTGCGCCGTACCTGTTTTACCGCCGATAACTATGGGGTAGTTCACAAAGACTCTTGCGGCAGAGCCGTTTTCCGTAACGTCCTTCATGGCGTATTTTACGGTGGTGACAGCTGTCTCCGTTAGCTTTGCCTGACTTAATACTTTCGGCTCTGCGGTGTAGGTAACGTCCCCGTAATAATTGCGTACCTCTTTCAATATGTGTGCGGAATATCTTGTTCCGTTGTTAAGGAGCGTTGCAAGATAGCAACTCATCTGCAAAGGATTGAAAATGTTGTCGGACTGACCGATAGCCGCCGCAAGGGTGTCGCCGTCGTACCAGGTGCCGCCGTTTTCCTCACGCTCCTTGGGGCTTGCAAGAATTCCCGTTTTTTCGTTAAGCTCAATGCCCGTAGGCTCGCCCAGCCCGTAGGCGGAGCAATATTCGTTCATTTTTGAGATAGTCAGCCGTCTGCCCACGTCGTAGAAGAAATAGTTGCAGGAAACCTGTATGGCTTTTGACACGTTGACGGCGCCGTGGGTCTGCATGCCGTATTTCGGCGTGTATATCCAGCATTTAGGCTGCCATTGGGAGTTTTCGTAGAATTTATATACGCCCTCGTCAACGATTTCCGTATACGGGGTAATAATACCTTCGGAAAGCGCCGCCGCCGCAACTCCGGGCTTAAAGGTGGAGCCGGGGGCGTACGTGCCCTCAAGGGCACGGAAAAACATAGGCGAATTTTCGTCAGAGAGCAGTTTATCGTAGTCCTCGCTGAATTTTGAGAGATCGTAGGTGGGATATGACGCCAAAGCAAGCACCGCACCTGTTTTTCTGTCAACAACGGTTAAGGCGCCCGAGCTTGCGTCCTCGCCGATAAGGGTTTCCTTGCCCTCGGTCTCGATTTTCGCCTTTGCGTTGTCCACTATGAGCTTTATGTTGCTCTCAAGAGCCTTTTCCGCAACACGCTGGAATTCAATATCTATGGTAAGGTACACGTCCTGACCGGGAACGGGCTCAACGCTTACGTAGCTGTCCACCGTGTTGCCGTATTCGTCCTCAACGATTGTCAGCTCGCCGTCCTCTCCGTGCAGGTATTCCTCAAATGCCTGCTCCACGCCGGAAATTCCCACAATTGCGCTGAGTGCGTACCCTTTTTCCGTGTAATATTCTGCGGTTTCCGCAGTAATTTTACCTGTTCTGCCCAGAATATGGGAGGCAACGTCGGGATAGTTATAAACTCTGTCCGCACGGCAGGAAACCTCCACGCCCTGCACGCTGCCCTCCTTTACGGCAGTTATAAGCTCTATTGAAACGTCCCGCAGTATGGTATAGGGCTCTGCGGTGGAGAAATATTTCAGTTCCATATCAAGCCTTATTCGGAACAAAAGCTCCCGCACGTCCTCGGGGTACTGCTCCTTGCCGTCCTCGTCCACCAGACCGTAACGCTGACGGAGCGTGTCTCTCACCTCTGAAATATCGGTGTTTTCCCAGGTTACGGGTGCGTCCTCGCTGTCCTTTTCGTCAGGCTCAAATTCCAGGTCCGTCATAAGGCGGTTCATTCTTTTTCCGTAGACGGTACTCATAAAATCTTCGTCCAGCTGCCATTTTCCGTCCTTGAAAACAAAGGGATGGTCGGGCTCGGTAAAGCATTTATCGTATTCGCCGCATTTTTTCGCACAGTCGATAACGTACAGAACAGTATCGTTTTTGCCCAGTCCCGAGGGAATGCTCCCTGCGTCAAGGTACATATCGTAACAGTACACGTTTGAAATAAGCTCTCTGCCCGTGCTGTCGTAAATACAGCCTCTCTGAGCCTGAATTTTTACCGTTCTTGTTCTGTTTTCGTCGCTTAAGGTTTCGGTATAGTAGTCCTGACCCGCCACCTGAATATTTATAAGTCTGGCAATGAAAATAAGGCAGACGACCACAAAAAATGCGCCGAGAGCTATGTATCTTGCCAGATGATCCCGCCGTTTCGACATGGCCGTCCTCCTGTGAGTGGATTTATTTTGCACCTTTCTCCATAAAGAAAGGTGCCCAAAGAAACTGAATAAGAAATTGAGTATTAAAGAACAGTTCGTTCCTCTCTTGATTTATGGAATTTGCGGTAGCAGAGCCAAACCGTCAGAAACAGCAGAGGGGAAATCACCGCCGTTGAGAAAAATTCCGGTATTACCACGTCCGTCATAATCTGTGAAAATGATGCCTTTAGGACTGCTGCCGAAACAATCAAGGAAACCGCCGCCCTGGAAAGACAGCAGGATAGCACGTATATAAGCTTTACCGCAAGGGTGTTGCTGAAATAGTTTTTTGAAAGAATGCCTATAAAATACCCTGCCGCCGCATAAAGAAGGGGCAGAAGATTAGGCCCGGGAGAGCCTCCCAGAGCCCCGATTATAAAGGCGGAGAAAAGCCCGCATACAGCCCCGTATTTTTCGCCCTCGCTTGCGGCAATCGCCGCAGTCAGAAGGAGCATTACGTCGGGAACTGCTCCGAAGGGGGCAAACCGCACGAAAAAGGTAGTTTGCAAAAGAGCGTTTATTACTATAAGCACGCCGCAGATAATTCCCCTGATAAGGTCCTCAAGGTCTATGGAGAACCCCAGGCTGAGGCTTCGTATTCTGTCCTTCAGCTCAAGGCGAACTGCCTCCCACAGGGAAATTTCTCTTTTGCCG
>JAQXKW010000095.1 GCA_029010655.1 Clostridia bacterium
GCCGGGGAGCTTTTCCGATCTTCTGCGAAAAAGCGCCATTATCTGGGGAAGCGGCGCACTCCTCGGAGGGCTTATGACCGCCTTTCTCAGCCTTTTCGGAAATCCGGGTGCGGAGAACACCGCAGGAAACGGCGGCACCGCCCGTGGGTTTACGGCGGCGTTTGCCGCCGCCGCTCTGTACCTTACCGTCAGAATAATTGCAAGAGCAAAGGCGGGGAAAAGCGTTACCGTCACCGTAAGCCACGGCGAGCGAAAAATCGAGCTGTCAGCCCTTTGCGACAGCGGAAATCTTCTGAGAGACCCCATTTCCGGCGACCCTGTAATGACGGTGTCCGAAAAAGCCCTTATTCCCCTGCTTGGGGAGGACGTGTCGGATATTCTCGCCCATTGCAGACTGGACGAAATGAAGGAGCTGTCCTTGAAGGTGAGAATTATCCCCCACAAAACGGGGACGGGCAAGGGGCTCTCCGCCGCATTTCTTCCCGATAAAACGGAAATCCGAAGGGCGTCGGACAGGCGGGGCACTCAGGTAAACTGTCTTATAGCCCCCATAGACTGCCCGGAAAACTATTTCGGAGGGTACAGCGCCTCGTTTCCCTCCGACGCTGTGTAGAGAAAGGATAAGAAAATGCTTTTGGAAAAGATTAGCGACATTTGGATGAAGCTGAAACTCGTTGCCGCCCGTCTGTCGGAGGGCGACGGTGATTTTTACATAAACGGACCCGATACTCTGCCGCCGCCCCTCTCCGCACGGGAGGAGGCGGAGGTTATAAAAAGCCTTGATACCGACCCTGATTCACGCCGGATTCTCATTGAGCACAATCTGCGGCTTGTGGTGTATATTGCAAGAAAGTTTGAAAGCACGGGCACGGGGATTGAGGACCTTATATCCATAGGCACAATAGGGCTTATAAAGGCAATAAACACATACCGCTCCGATAAAAACATCAAGCTCGCCACCTACGCCTCACGGTGTATTGAAAACGAAATACTGATGTATATAAGAAAGAATTCGGGACACCGTGCCGACGTTTCCATAGACGAGCCCCTGAATACGGACTGGGACGGAAACGAGCTGCTTTTGTCCGATATTCTGGGAAGCGACACCGACAGCGTCAGCCAAAGCCTTGAAAAGGACGAGGACGAAAGAATACTGCGTGCCGCCGTGGCGGAGCTTGACGAGCGGGAGCGGCTTATTATCAATTTAAGATACGGGCTTGACGGAAGCCGTGAAAAAACCCAGAAAGAGGTGGCGGATATGCTGGGCATATCCCAGTCCTATATTTCCCGCCTTGAAAAAAAGATTATCTCCCGCCTGAAGGACACAATCGGCTCAAAAATTTGAAAAAAGTTGCAAATCCCGTTTCCGTATGCTACAATTGTATAAGTAACTAACGGAGGAAATATGAAGTACGACAGCTTATCCCGTGAGATTACGGAACGGATTGAATACGACAGAATAAAGGGACGCCGCCCGTCGGTGGGCTTTGACGACGGACGGGCAATTCGCCGCTCGCCCATGCACGACAAGCCCTCCGTTTGGAGACCTCCCTTTGTCAGAGACACGGACAAAATTCTCCATTCCGCATATTACAGCCGGTTTGCGGATAAAACTCAGGTTTTTTCCTTTTATAAAAACGACGATATTTCACGGCGCGCGCTTCACGTTCAGCTTGTTTCAAGGATTGCCCGCACCATCGGCGCCGTTCTTAATCTTAACCTTGACCTTATAGAAGCTATCGCCCTGGGGCACGATATGGGGCATACCCCCTTCGGTCATGCGGGAGAAAAATATCTGGACGAGCTGTATTTTGAAGGAGCGGGACGCCACTTTGCCCATAATATCCACTCCGTGCGGGTGCTTGACGGCATATACCCATATAATATTACCCTCCAAACCCTTAACGGTATTGCCTCCCATAACGGTGAGATGGAGTGCGAGCATTACGCCCCCGCCCCTCTTGAGAATTTTTCGGAATTTGACCGTATTATGGAGGGGTGCTATAAGGACACGGAAAATATAAAAAAACTGACCCCCTGCACGCTGGAGGGCTGTCTCGTCCGTATTTGCGATATTATCGCATATCTGGGAAAGGACCGCCAGGACGCCAAAAAGGCGGGGCTTATCGGACGGGAGGAGGACGTGTTCGATTACGGTCCCATAGGTCAGATAAATGCGGAAATAATAAATAACCTGAGCGTAAATATTATAGAAAACAGCTACGGCAAAAGCTATATCCGCATGTCGCCGGACTATTTTGAGGCTCTCAGAAATGCAAAAAGGAGCAACTACCGGCTCATATATCTCAGCGACCAGGTGAGATTGCCGCAGGATGAAATAATACGTCCCATGTTCAGCCGAATGTATACAAAGCTCCTTTCGGACGTGAAAGAGGGTAGGCGAGAATCCCCCGTTTTCCGCCACCATATAACCCCCATAGATAAATCCTTCTACCGCCGAGAAAAGCCGTATATAGAGGAAAATCCCCATACAATCGTCACAGATTATATGGCGTCCATGACGGACGATTATTTCGTAGACCTTTTCGAATACCTCTTCCCCGGAGAAAAAAGCATTCGGTACAGAGGATATTTTGAGGATTAGTCAAATGTCTAATATATTTAGGCAAATGTAAAAAACCGTCAGCGGAAATGCTGTCGATTTTCCGTAGGGCGCCGTCTTGCCCCCGCCGCTTCTTCTCCTCTCGCCATTTTTTATTTGATAAACGTTAGTAAAGACACAACTCATCCACCGGCAAAGCCGGTCCCCCTTCCCGCCACCGGGGGTCCCCGTTTCTCCGTATGCCGGAGAAAGGGGGGTAGGTGTTAAGGGAAGGCTTACGGGCGGCGAAGCCGCACACAGCAGGGGGCGATACGCCCCCTGCTGTCATTGCATGGGTACAAGTACCCTCGGCAATCTCTAATAACGATTTGATGGCACCTATACCGTCAGCGGAAATGCTGTCTATTTTCCGTAGGGCGCCGTCTTGCTCCCGCCGCTTCTTCTCCTCTCGCCATTTTTTATTTGATAAACGTTAGTAAAGACACAACTCATCCACCGGCAAAGCCGGTCCCCCTTCCCGCCACCGGG
>JAQXKW010000096.1 GCA_029010655.1 Clostridia bacterium
GCAAAGCTCCGCTTCTGTGGGCGGCTTCGCCGCCTAATTCAACCTTTGTCCCAACGGAAAAAGCGGAGCATAGCTCCGCTTTTGCTAAAGTTTGTATGTCCTGTTTCCGGGGGCATTTTACGCCGCCGCTAGCTGCTAGCCGCTAGCCGCTAGCCGCTAGCCGCTGGCCGCTGGCCGCTGAATAAATTACTAAATCGTAACATTCCCCAATTCTTCATTCCACCTTCATCATACGGTAGCCCACGCCGATATGGGTCTGAATATATTGGGGCGAATCGGGGGCGGCTTCAAGCTTTTTGCGAAGGGTTGCCATAAATACCCGAAGGGACGCAATATCGTTTTCCCAGCTGCTGCCCCAAACATTTTGGGTAATATACGTGTGGGTAAGCACCTTGCCCACGTTTTTCGCCAAAAGGCACAGTATTTTATACTCAATGGGAGTTACGTGCAGTTCCTCGTCCCCGATAAAGGCACAGCCGGAGGCAAAGTCTATTTTCAGCTTGCCGTTGCAGAAAACCGAGTCGTTTGCGGCGGGATATGCGGCGGAAAGACGGCGCTGTGCCACACGGAGCCTTGCCAGCATTTCCTCCACGGAAAATGGCTTTGTCAGATAATCGTCCGCCCCTGCGTCAAGGGCTTCTATTTTGTCCCCGTCCTCGCTTCTTGCGCTGATAACGATAATGGGCATGGAGGACCATGTTCTTATTTTCCTTATAACTTCAACGCCGTCCATGTCGGGAAGTCCTAAATCAAGAAGAATAATATCCGGGTTGTGAGACGACGCTTCAGCTACGGCGGCACCTCCGTCGGAGGCGGTTATAAATTTATAGTCGTGAGATTTCAGGGTGGTGGTAATCAGGTTTCGCACGGGTGCGTCGTCCTCTACCACAAGTATTGTAAATTTATTCATTGATTGTCACCTCGTCGCAGGGCAGAGTAAAGGTAAACACAGACCCGCTCGGCGAATTGTCCGAAAGGGACATTTCGCCGCCGTGGGCATGAATTATTGACTTGCAAAGGGGAAGCCCCAGTCCGAGACTTCGGTGGCTGTCGGCTACCGAGCTGTTCCCCGTATAGAACATTTCAAAAACCCGCTCCTTGTCCGAATCGGGAATTCCGTCTCCGTTGTCAGCTATGCTTACCACTACGTTATTATCCTTTTTTTCGGCGGAAATCTTTATCTCACAGCCCTCCGGCGTGTATTTAACGGCGTTGTCTATAAGATTTATAATCACCTGAACAATGAGCCGGGGGTCTATTTTCACAAGCATCAGCTCGTCCCGAATATCTACGGTAATGCGGTGACCGGAGCTTTTTCGGCTGATGTGCCGCAGAGCCTCCTCGATAACCTCGTCCATAAGCTGTACCGACATATTGAAATTCATTCTGCCTTCTTCTATTCGGGTAACGGACAAAAGGTTTTCCACAAGACCTATAAGCCATTGAGAATCGTCGTATATGTCCGTAAACATCTGAACACGGGTTTCGGGGTCCAGCCTTTCGTAGTTTGAAAGCAGATTGCTTGCATTTCCCGAAATTGACGTAAGGGGAGTCCGCAGGTCGTGGGAAATGGAGCGGAGAAGATTTGCCCTGAGCTGTTCGTTTTTCGCAAGCAGGGCTGCCTGCTCTTTTTCTTTTGCGTTGCGCCTGTTTTCAATAGCAAGGGCACCTTCGCCCAAAATCGAAAGAATCATGCTGTTTTCAAAGGAGTCAAGCGGCTTGTCGTTAATGCTAATTCCCACTACGCCGTAAACCTTTTCGCCTGCCCGAATGGCAAGATACAGGCATTTTGCGCCGCTGAGAACATCAGTCGTAGCGCCCGCCCGCTTCTTGTTTTCCATAACCCATTGAACAGCCTCTGCTTCAACAGGGGAAAAGAACACGCCTTTGTCGGAGTTTTCCGACGAAGCGAAAACATAGCCCCTCATAAGCTTTCCCCCCGATTCGGGATAAGCGATAACGTCACGGTTCAGTAAAACGCTTAGCTGACTTGCGGTAATGCCCGCAATTTCCGTGTCGTCGCTTGCCTTCTGCAAGAGCTTGCTTGTGTCGAACAGCACCTTTGTGCGGAAAGCGGTTCGGGCGGAAAGCTTTGCGTGGTCCTTCAGCTTTGACGCCAGCGTGCCGGTAATAATAGAGGTAACCAGCATAATGGTAAAGGTTACGGTGTAGCCCGAATCGTATGCGTGAAAGGTAAATCTGGGCTCGGTAAGGAAGAAATTGAACAGCATTACGCTGACCACAGATCCGAGAACGCCGTAAAAGTATCCCTTTGTAAAAAGGGAGGTCAGCAGTACGCCGAGAATATAAATCGTTATAATATTGGCGTCGGTAATTCCAAGCTCAAGAAACGCCATGCCGATTAAGGTGGCGACCGTAAGGATTATTACCGTAATAAGCAAGTCTTTTGTGTGGGGAATAATGCCCCTTGTGAGCATTATTCTTTTTTCGTTGTAATTTGCGTCCGCGGCATAGTCGGGAATTATGTGAATATCAATTCCGGGAACAATTTCCGTCAGCTTTTCCGTAAGGGTCGGCTTGCTCCAGAAGTGACGCCGCTTTGTACTGCTCCGTCCGATAACGATTTCCGTAACGCCCCACAGACGGGCAAATTCCGCAATCTGATAGGAAACGTCGTCTCCGTAAACGGTGGCAATATCTGCACCTAACTTTTCCGCAAGGCGAATATTGCTTTGAAGCCGGTTTTTATCCTCCGTTGGCATGCTGTCGGCAAAAGAGGTTTTAACGTAAAGCGCAGTAAAGGCTCCGCCTAAGGCTTCCGCCATCTTCGCCGCCGCGCGAATGATTTTTGCGTTGGACGGAGAGGGGGAGAGACATACGAGAGTATGCTCGGCTTTTTTTATGTCCGCAGACTTTTGTGACGCCATAATATCACCGCCTCAAATTAATCTGCTTTATTATATCATTTTTTTGCGAAATAATCTACTGTTTACTCTTTATTTCATTCTGCTGAGCGGAAAACGCATCTTTCACGTCACCGTCGCAGACTATAATGCGGACATTTTCATGGCTTTTTTTGAAATTATGTATTGCCTCCAACGCTTCCTCGTCGGAAATTGCGTCCGTGAGCACAATGCAGGAGGGCTCTGTTTTTTCGCTTTCTTTTTCAATGGCTTTGCGGTTTACGCAGAGAAATCTGTCAAGTCTCGTCATAAGAAAATAACAGAAAATCAATGCGCCCAGCACAGCCGCTGCCAGAAATACTTCCTTCATTAATGCTCACCTCCCCGAAAGTTTTTTTGCAGGTTATATCTGAAAGCACTTTTGCAGAGTTTTGTACTCGCCCAGCACAAGCAGGGACTGCTTTTCGCTGAGAACCGTGTCGGGAGTTATCGCCATGTTCAGCTTGCCGTCCTGCTTTATTGCCATAATATTGATGTTGTATTTTTTCCGTATGTCTATCTGACCTACGCTTTTTCCTATCCATGCCTTGGGCACGGATACCTCGAAAATTGCGTGACCGTCCTCAAGCTCAATGTAGTCTAAAATGTGGTCGGAGCTGTAACGTATTGCCGCCCATTTCGCCACCTGCTTTTCGGGGTATACCACCTCGTCCGCCCCGTTGCGGAGCAGGAATTTTGCGTGTACGTCGCGGTCCGCTCTGGATACAACGAATTTTGCGCCCAGCTCTTTAAGCAGAGACGTGGTTTCAAGAGAGCTCTGAAAGTCGCTCCCGATTGTAACAATGCAAATATCGTAATTCCCCACGCCGAGAGATTTGAGAAACACGGCGTTTGTGCTGTCTCCGATTTGGGCGTTTGTAACAATGGGGAGAATATCGTTTATTCTTTCCTCGTCCCTGTCAACCGCCATCACCTGATGACCCAGTATGTTAAGCTGAGTTGCAATGTGCTTTCCGAATCTTCCCAGCCCGATAAGCAAAATTGTTTTCATAATTTTCTCCTTTATCCTACGGTTATTCTTTCCTGCGGCAGCTTTGAAGCCTTTTTATGGGGACGGGACAGAGCCGCATATATAAGGGTCAGTCCGCCTACTCTGCCGAGGAACATAAGAAGTATCAGTATTACCTGAGATATATAGCCCAAAGAGGGGGTAATGCCCAGGGTCAGTCCCACCGTGCCTACCGCCGACGCCGTTTCAAAAAGGCATGTTCCCAAAGGAAGGCTTTCCGCCGCACTTATAATTATAGCTCCCGTGAAAAACAGGGAAATATACATTACGAATATGGCGGTTGCATGCCTTATAATGCCGCCGTCAAGCCTGCGCCCGAAAGCTTCTGCGTCCTCTTTCCTGCGGAAAATCGCTATGGCGTTGATTATAAGCACCGCAAAGGTGGTGGTTTTCATACCTCCTGCGGTTGACCCGGGCGAGCCGCCTATAATCATCAGCAGTATAATTATAGCCCTGCCCCCTCCTGTCATAGCGGTAAGATCGGCTGTGTTAAAGCCTGCGGTTCTGGGGGTTACCGCCTGGAAAAGGGAGCTGAAAATCCGCTCCTTTAAGGGAAGGGACGAAAAATCCGAGAAAAAGAAGAATACTGCGGGAACAAGGATAAGAAACGCTGTGAAAAGCAGTATTATTTTACTCTGCATGCGGTAGCGTTTGATATGATGCCTGTTGGTGTATATGTCCTCCCATGTTAAAAAGCCGATGCCGCCGATTATTATGAGCAGTATTGCCGCAATGTTTATTACGGGATCTGTTGCATACGAGGTCAGCGACTGATAGGGAGCGTCGGCGCTTCCCATAACGTCAAAGCCCGCGTTGCAGAAAGCCGAAATTGAGTGGAACACCGCCATCCAAATGCCCCGTGCTCCGAAATCACGGCAGAAAACCGGCATCATGACAACAGCGCCCGCCAGCTCAAATATAAGGGTGGCTTTCAGTATAAACAGCGTCAGCCTGACGATTCCGCCCACCTTGGGAGCCGCTATTGCCTCCTGCATGGTGCTTCTCTGCATAAGGCTTATTTTTCTTCCGGAAAGAAGTGCCAGGGACGCCGCAACGGTAACAACTCCCAGACCGCCGATTTGAATAAGCACCAGAATGACGCTCTGCCCGAAGGCGGACCAGTAGGTTGCGGTATCGTGAACCACAAGTCCCGTTACGCAGGCGGCGGAGGTTGAAGTAAACAGCGCCTCGTTAAATGGAGTAAACTCCCTGCTTTGCGACGAAATGGGGAGCATTAACAGTAAGGCTCCCAGAAGAACCACGCCCGCAAAACCTAAAATTATTATCTGGAAGGAGGAAAGACCTCTCTTTGTATTGGGCTTTTTGTCCATCTATACCCTCCCTTTTTACCTTTTTACAATATTATTTTACTTCTTTCGGTGAAAAGATTGTATAAGAGTATTTAATTTCGTATAAAGATTTCATAAAGATTTACGGCTGTTTACTGCTTTTGCGGTGTTTTACTCTTTTTCCGTAAAATGCCGTAAAAATATTTGACTTTTTATAGCGTAAATACTTTATTTCGGTATTATTATGTGATATAATGAGCCTGTTAATAAACGCTGAGAAAAAGCGAACCGACCTTCGGCTGCCGCGGATGTTTTTCACGGAACAGGAATTGATGAAACGGGCGAGGAAAGTATATGAACGGTCTTGAGCTGTCACGGGGATATTACGGTGAATACGGCAAGCCCATGCTGGAAAACGAGTTTGCCCGTCTTTTGCCGTACCTTGCCGTGGGCTTCGTGGGAAGCGGGTCGGAGCATTACGGCTTTGATGACGAAATATCACGGGACCACGATTTTGAGCCGGGCTTTTGCATTTTTCTGCCCGATGAAGAAACGGTCAGCCGCAGGGACGCTTTTCTCCTGGAGAGGGCATATGCCAAACTGCCGAGAGAATACGGCGGCGTGAAATGCCAGAAAATATCCCCCGTGGGCGGAAACAGAAACGGCGTTATACGCACCTCCGATTTTTATTCTTCGGCAGTGGGTGCGCCGGACGGCGGGCTTTCCACGGACGCATGGCTCCGCATTCCCGATTACGCCTTGGCGGAGGCGGTAAACGGCGAGATTTTCTATGACGGCTACGGCGAGTTTACAAAAATCCGCCGAAAGCTTATGAACATGCCGGAAGACGTAAAGCTAAAGCGCCTTGCGGGAAATCTTCTGATTATGGCGCAGTCGGGACAGTATAACTTCCCCCGATGCCTAAAGCACGGGGAGCCGGAGGCGGCACAGCTTGCCTGCGTGGAATTTGTAAATTCCGCCATGAAGGCGGTAAGCCTTCTTAATAATAAATATCTGCCCTATTATAAATGGAGCTTCCGCGCCCTGCGGGAAAATGCCGAGACGAAGGAAATCTCGGAAAAGCTCTCGGTTTTGCTTTTCGGAGAAAACAGCGACATAGCCGCAAAGGAAAAATACGATATTATCGAGGAAATTTCCGCAGAGGTGATTTCTAAACTTCAAAGCAGAGACTTAACAAAAGCCACCTGCGATAATCTTGAAAACCATGCCTATTCGGTAAATGATAAAATAAGCGACAGCTATGTGAGAAATCTGCATATTCTGTCGGCAGTATAAGGAGAGGAAACATGAAAATCACAAACGATATCCGCTATGTGGGCGTAAACGACCACGAAGTCGACCTTTTTGAGGGACAGTACGACGTGCCAAACGGTATGGCGTATAACTCCTATGTGGTTCTTGACGAAAAAATCGCCGTTATGGACACGGTGGACAGAAGATTTACGCATGAATGGCTTGATAACATTTCAGGCGTTCTGGGCGACAGAAATCCCGATTACTTGGTGGTTCAGCATATGGAGCCCGACCATTCCGCAAATATCGCTCAGTTTATGAGCGCATACCCCAACGCCGTAATCGTTTCTTCCGCAAAGGCGTTTGTTATGATGCAGAACTTTTTCGGCACGGACTTTTCCGACCGCAGAATCGTTGTGGGAGAGGGCGACACCCTCACCTTGGGCCGCCACACGCTCACATTCCTGACAGCGCCCATGGTCCATTGGCCCGAGGTAATCGTAACCTACGACAGCACGGATAAGGTGCTGTTCTCCGCAGACGGCTTCGGCAAATTCGGCGCTCTTGATGTTGACGAGGAATGGGCTTGCGAGGCAAGAAGATATTATTTCGGTATCGTGGGCAAATACGGCGCACAGGTGCAGGCGCTTCTGAAAAAAGCGGCAACGGTGGATATCCGGATTATCTGCCCGCTCCACGGTCCCGTGCTTTCCGAAAACTTGGGCTATTATCTTGACCTTTACAATACATGGTCCTCCTACGGTACGGAGACCGAGGGTATAGTTATAGCATATACCTCCGTTTACGGCAACACAAAGAAGGCGGTAGAGCTTCTGGCAGAAAGGCTCAAGGCAAAGGGCTGTCCCAAGGTGGCAGTCAACGACCTTGCAAGAGTAGATATGGCAGAGGCTGTGGAGGACGCCTTCCGCTACGGAAAAATTGTGCTGGCCACAACTACATATAACGCCGATATTTTCCCGTTTATGAAGGAGTTTATCAATCACCTGACGGAGAGAGGCTTCAAAAATAAAACCGTCGGACTTATCGAAAACGGCTCCTGGGCGCCCCTTGCCGCAAAGACCATGCGTACAATGCTGGACGGCTGTAAAAACCTTACATTTACCGCATCTACCGTGAAGATTACCTCGGCGCTGAACGACGAAAGCAAGGCTCAGATCGAGGCTATGGCAGACGAGCTTACGAAGGAATACGTGGCGCAGAACGGGGAAACCGCCAATAAGAACGACCTGACGGCGCTGTTCAAAATAGGCTCCGGACTTTATGTGATAACATCAAACGACGGCAAAAAGGATAACGGACTTATAGTAAATACCGTAACTCAGGTAACGGATTCCCCCAACCGTGTGGCAGTATGTATAAATAAGCTGAATTATTCTCATCATGTTATTAAGCAGACGGGAATAATGAACGTAAACTGCCTGTCGGTGGACGCACCGTTCAGCATTTTTGAAAACTTCGGCTTCCAAAGCGGCAGAACTGCTGATAAATTTGCGGATAAAACGATTCTCAGATCCGATAACGGTCTTGCGTTCCTGCCTAACTATATTAATGCGTTCATGTCGCTGAAGGTTGAGCAGTATGTGGATTTGGACACCCACGGCATGTTTATCTGCTCCGTAACGGAAGCAAGAGTTATTTCCGATAGGGAAACCATGACATATACCTATTACCAGAATAACGTGAAGCCCAAGCCCCAAACGGAGGGTAAAAAAGGATGGGTTTGCAAAGTCTGCGGATATGTTTACGAGGGCGACGAGCTTCCCGAAGACATAGTATGCCCCCTGTGCAAGCACGGAGCGGCAGATGTTGAGCCGATAGAATAAAAAGAGAAAGGAGAATATCACATGAAATATGTATGCGATGCCTGCGGATGGGAATATGACGAAGCTGTGGGCGATCCCGATAACGGAATTGCTCCCGGCACCAAGTTTGAAGACCTTCCGGAGGATTTTGAGTGCCCCCTCTGCGGAGTAGGAAAAGATATGTTTTCTGCGGCTGAGTGAGGCTTGAAAAGGGAAAGGCTGTGGCAGATTATCTGCCACAGCCTTTTTCCATAGCATTACTTGCCGCACGGCGGCAAACGATGCGGCGCCGCCGCCAAGTTCGTGACGCACGAAAGGAAACAAAGCGTGCCACGCAATTTTGTATTTATACAGTCTATAATTCTTAAACATTTATATTGTTTTCTGCGGAGTTGGGTATTAACTCTAAACATCTTTTGCTTTTTTTTGCTGGCACATTTCCTTTTGATAACAACCATTATGCACATTAGAGATATAAGTCGAAAAATAAATTTCTAAAATTCTATTGACTTTCTATGATTTATGTGTTAGAATTCTAATAGAATTTAGAACAAAGGAGATAGAATTCTATGGATTACGAAAAAATTATTGTTGAGTTGTTAAGCAGAATACAAACTTTAGAAGAACAAGTGACTGTTTTAACGGCAAAACAAGAGAATAAGAAGAAAGAGGAAGAAAAAATGACAACAAATGATATATGTGAATACATTAATGAATTAAAAAGAAACGCCAAAGAATGTGGGAAAATAGTTCTTGTTTTACGGTCGGGTGATATCCATAAAGATTTAGGATTAAGAAATGCCATGCCGCAAGTGTGTAATGCGATGAGACACTGTATGCGGGAGAGTGACATTGTTCTTCACACTACACCAAGCGGATACTCGTGTACCATCGAAATAGAATATAAACTTTAATTGTGGAGGCGAGTAAAATGATTAAAAAAACAAATAAAGGAAGAAGACTCGGACTATTTATCGGCGGCGTGATGTTTGGTTTAGTAAGGGGCATCTTTTTCAAAAACAAATATTAAACAAAGAGTTCCGCTGTTTTCACTCTTTGAACAGTTCGTTTATATTATACAACTCTCAAATTAAAGTGAAGTTGCGACGTTGCCGCAGTGAAGTAATGGCTTGCGCTGTTATGAAGTGTTGTGCTTAGCACAAAGTGAAGTGAAGTGTGCCCTCACGCCCGCCCGCAGGCACTTCACCTGACGTAGCAAACTTCATGCGAAAAGCGTACTTCCCGTACCGACAGGCAGAATCAATGCTAAGCATTGTATATCATCAACGGTAAAACCGTTGCATATAATCAAAACGAAGTTTTGTATATCATCATTGCGAAAGCAGTTTTCGATACACACCTAAAGGTGTGATGATATACAGTCCTACGGACTGATGAGATACAACGATAGCAACGCTATCGTTGATGATATGCCATTGCTTTCGCAATGGATAAAAAAATCTCGTTCCGAAGAACGAGATTTTTTGGTGGGGGAAGACATGAATTTCGCCCCGCAAGTCCTTTGTTTATAGGGATTTTTGAATTTCGGTAGCCCAATAGTAGCCCAAAATTGTTCAACGAAAAGTTGTATAATAAGAACCTTTTTCAATTATTCTCTTTTGCGGTGCAATGTACTTGAAAGGGAGGGTTCTTATTTTGCTTTAATGTTTAACAATAGTATATCAACAATTCTTGGGTATGAGCAAGAGGGTATTTCATTACCTAAAAACATTTTGAACAGGCAGGCCGTTTTATATGCTCTTAGACAGTGCTCGGCATACTCTACCTCGTGAGTTTTCAATGCCCGGCATCCTACAGCAAAAATCTCTTCAAATTTTCTACAACTGTGTACCAAATCCATTGCGCCTTTTGGATTTGATTTGTTTGAGATTTTTACCCGGTCATTTTTCCAATTAATTTCGGCGTCCTTTTTCGCTCCTTTTGGAAACAAGCACGATGCCCCTACTTTTGAAAAACCGTCTGTAATAAAAACCGTATCTGGGAAGTGGAAGTGCAAGAACTTACTGCAAAAGGAAACCTGATTTCTATAATTTACTTTATTAGCGAACTCTTGTCCGTCGTAATCTGCGTAAGCCTTTACTATAAGGTCGTTTAATTCCAGCACACTGTTTATGCCGTCAAATAAGTGTTCACAATCACTTTGAGAAAAATCAAACAGATAGCCGTTTTTCAGCGAGTTAATTATATGCGGCGAGACTTTGGAAGAGTTTATTATGTATTCAGCAACGCTTGTAAAATATTTGCCCGTGCCGTCACCGGCATTATCCCTTGTCCTGGCTGCATCTTTATATTCAGGTTTAAAGGTATATCTTCTTTCGGGCGAGGCGGCATAGGAACGTCCTATTAGCCAAATCTTATCAGCTAATAAATTAACATTATTCCATTCTTGACCTTCCTTATTAATACACATATCATATAGGAGTTTGTTTCCAAACGAGCACTTTTCATTTGCTATCTCCCTAATGATTCTTTCTAATTTTTCAATATTCTCAATCAATTATTTCACCTACTTTATTCTTCAGATATCTGAATGGTTTCAACTACCTCATAAGTATTTTTATCGATAAGCTCAATTTGCTTTATAAAAAATTGTCGCGCAATAAATAACCAGTGAAACATTAAAACTGATTAACTTTGTTCTGTAATAAATTCCCCAAAATCTTCAGGATATTTTTTCCATTCATCTAATGCATCAGAACCGGATATAGGGAATCCAACATCGATTGTTTTTACCAGACTATAATTTAAAGATTTCAAATTTCCGGTGTAATATGTAACTGTAGATTGCCCCCACATAAAAGCAGCCACAAGAATATTCTCATCATTTTCCTGTAAGATGTAACATTCAGGTTCATTAGAACTTTGAACTTCAATATCAATATTTTTTCTTGCGGAAAAATCAATAATAATTGAATTTGACAGAGTTTCCTTTCTTAAAGAATTATACAGAGAATCATAATTATATTCACCCATCAAGATTTTTGATGTAACGCCAATTAATGTATCTTTTTGAATTGTGTTCATTGCCGTTATTTCTTTATAAAAATCAACAGAATATCCAGGTCCGCCTGTTAGTTGAAAAGATGTTACTCCAGGATAATATAAAATATCTGATTCTTGATATATATTTCCGGATTTTCCAATATCCTGCGGAGCAATAACTTCAGCAGGGGCTATAACCGCGCAAACAGCATAATCGTCCAACAGATTATTTGACATAGCATCGTAGTCTGTGGTTTTTGATAAATCAAAGTCCATCACTAATAGCTGTATATCCGTATTTGCAATTCTATATGTTTTTGCATGTTCGTTTATACCGCCGCCAGCTGGCATCATTCTAACAAACTCAATTTCATATCCACTTTGTTTTAGCTCATTCAGAGTGATTCTTTCCCTCATCCAAGATGTGATAATATCACTAGAAATATCTCTTTCTTCGGGTGTATCCGTTCGTTGTTGCAGTGAAAATTCCAAATCTATGTTACCGATAGAAATGGTTTCCAAAGTGTTTTCCATAGATGTAGTTATAACTATTCCGGTATCAATAAGTTTTATTTTAATTTTCCCGGAATTTGATTGAGAGTCAATAAAAGATAATTCAAACTCATCATCTGTCAATGTTGTGGATTCCTCAAGCCTAACCTTTTTATTCCCGTCAACTAAGCGTTCAAGGAAAACTTCAACAGTTTTTCCATTTTGAATGTTTATATAAAACAAAATATTCAAATCTTCGGTCTGATAGTATCCATCGTATCTGTTGTATATATTTTTGATAAAAGTTTTGCTGTTTTTAAATCCACTGATGGTTTTGAACATCGTTGCTGCCTCTATGTATTTACCATCATTCATTAACTTTTGCGCAGCATCATAAATCTCCTGTGATGTTAATTGAGGCTCATTGTTTTCTTTAGTTGGCGGAGGACCGAAAAGTACAAATCCAGCAACTACTGAAACAAACAAAATGCATAAAGAAACAATGCCTACTATTATCTTCTTTTTACGTGCTCTGGCTTTCCTTTCTTCAACATCAATTTCCTGCGATCGACCAAGCAAATTTAACACACCATTGGTCAAATCTATGTCGGCGCCAATAGCATCATAATTTAGTGCCTGCAATTTTCTAATATCATGCGGCATTGACTCCGGACGCATCTCCGAATACACGGGTATTATTATTTTGTTCCCAAAATATTCAGAATAAGTAGCTAATAGCTTTTCAAAATAATTATCCTGTGTTCCAATAATCAGCACAATCTTCGCTTTGTTTATTGCATTATACCGTAGATTTATCAAATCATCTCCTACGGCATCAGCAGCAGAAATGTGCTCATAAAATACATCAACTTTTTTTGCCTCTAATTTTTGGAAGATATCCGATGCTATAATACTGTCTTTGGTCCTTCGACCTTGAGCATCATTTTCGATATAACATAAAAAAACGTCGATGTTTTCAAAGATATGATCAATCGCTTGACGTGCACCACAATTAGTGCAAACGCCAACACCGTTTTTCAATATTAATTTCCCACCGCAATTGGCACACCTCATCTTAATTTAACCTCGCAATCCATTCATCGTAAACGACAGATTTATAATCTGATTTTGTTATGTAATCATTGTCGGAATTATCCCACGAAAAGTAACACCTATATATAGTTCCGGTCCTTGTAATGGCGACTCCGAGAGGTCCATTACCGACAATACTATGGATTTGGATTACATCTCGCGCTATAATTTTCCCATTTGCGTCTATTAAGTTGCCGTCTGTTGTTAAAACAACACTTGCCATAATATCACAAATGTTCTCAGCATTATCCTCAGTAAATACCCCGTCTTTGTATTTTTGCATCTTTCCGTTTTTAGTTAGAGCAACTATTGCAAATGGTACATCACTTGGATTGCTGGTTGTGCAATGTTCAAACGAAACCTTTGTCACATTATTAAATTTTTTTATAATTGAATTCAAATCAGTCAAATCGGACACTGTTGAAGTCCCTTCAAAATATCTGGGGCTTGCAACAACACATAAGGAACCATCTGATTTTATTCCAATAATTGCCCCTTCTCCAGTGTAGTAAGGTATTGTATCCGCAGAATACACCTCGAAATCAATTATATCTTTCCATTTGTCTATATCTTCAATCCAACTACCCTCCCAATCAGAGTCATCCGGTTTGGAATATGCCATTGTTCCGTCAGAGCGAAGCCCAACACATGTTCTGCAAACTGTCCTTGAAATTTTAATAATATCTTGCCAGTTGTCGCTATTGCCGGATAGATTGCTTACATAACCATCCTCGTGTAATGCATAAAGTTTGTCGCTTGAGGGACTAATAGATATAATTTTTCCGTGTTCTTTTAAAGTGAGGTTTGAATGTGCAGAACCATCGACCCCTTTAACTGTCGAATTTGTATCAATGTAGTAGAAGGCAGTTGAATACACATTTAAATCTCTAGTTGCAATTGTAGCTAAATCCTTACGCCATGATAGCTTTGCTTGCTCTTTCTTTTCGACAGAATCTTCATAGTCACCCATTTTTTCAAAAGCCCAAGCTGACTCTGCGTATTTGCCGTCGTAGTAAAGTTGCATGGCTACATCGTAATCCGGCTGAAGTGCACATTTTTCAAGCATCTCTTTTGAGTCCTTGAAATTACCGAGCAGCTCAAATTCTTTTGCCGCTTCTTCGTATTGCGCATTACCAAACAAGGTTTGTGCGTTAATATATGCTTCTTGGTTTTTTTGCTCCTGCAAATAACCGGGCAGGAATATTCCGGTCAGTACAATTGCAACGGTACAAATACAAGCAGCGGAAATGCCCAATATTTTCGCCGTTTGCTTGCGCCTTTTTGCTTTCATAATCGGCAGTGGAATCAGCTTTTTGATACCACGGAGCAATTCATCCTCAAAGCCGTCAACAGACATATCATAAGAAGACAGCAGTGTGAATTCCTCCGGCAGTTCTTCCTTTTCCATGTCAAAGTACAGCGGCAACAGGGTTTTGGAGTTATCATTCTGCCGGAATCCCAGAAATCTTGACCACTCGTTTTTAACCCATACTGCTTCGATGTTTTCTTTTGAAGAGCAGATTGTAAGCATAACTTTACTGGAGTACAATGCGGCATAGATATACGGCTCATACTCTGTACCGACCTTATCCTCCAAGGTGATTCTGGAGAAGAATACCTTGTAACCGGCTTCGGTTAATTTCTCATAAAGCTTTTGTGCCGCAACGCTGTCCTTGGTGCGATTTCCGTTTGTGTCGGTTTCCTTATAGGAAATAAAAATATCGAAGGGTTTCTCTTTTTTTGAAACAGCTATAATACCTTTTTGGATATTATCAATTGTTTTGGCATCGTCCTCGAAAAGAGCTTTCTTTTCTCCGGAGGACAGTTCAATTGATTTTTGATAGTTTTCGTCAGAAAAGATGGGTGTATAATGTGTTCGGTTGCAAGTGGGAATATATTTTCCCGTTTTAGGATCTTTAACATAAGTAACACCGTACTTACAAAGCACCAAATCCCAATAAAGCTCGGATTCATTGGGTTTAATGGTTAAAAGCTGATTAAATACATTTTCAGCTTTATCGTATTCGCTATGCAAAAGGTAGTTATTACCTCTTTCATACAGCATTCTTTCGCTGTCATCCGTGAAAAGTGGGAGTGCCTGTTTTGTTCCGCAATAGTCACATACAGCAATACCGTTTACAGAATCTATGGTGGTTTGACCACCGCAGATTTTACACTTATATGTCATCTCGTATCCCTCTTAATCTAAACTAATCCAAACAGCAGGTCTAACGCCTTTATCTCTAATGACCTGATCGCCTTCTGAAATTGCCCAGTCTTTGGCGGTCATATATTTAATGCTGTTTTCTGCGGAAGAACGGGTCCACCATTCTTCTTCGGTTGAAAAACTCACTGTCTTGGCTAATTCCTCGATTTCATCCACACTGAGCAAAAATACTTTATCGTTTGTATTACCGGTGTTTGTGGACAGAATCTGATTCTGTTGATCGGTTGAAAAACTTGTGATAAACTCTTCGTTGAGCCAAGTTCTCAAAGAAGAAGTTTCCCAAGTGACATTTTTAATGTCGTCTGTAAAAGGCTTTTGCGCAATCGAATTTTCGGTAATTAAGAGCATTTTATTCGATTCTGTTTTTAGGATTTTCCAAGCAATCGGCTCGCTGTTATATGTGCCGAAATAGATAATATCTCCGTCAGACAGACGGTTATTAATTTGTTCAATGCGTAATTTGCTGTCTTTGTGATCGCCCAAGGTTGTATATATGTTGATTGCTTCGGGGTACTTACCGGCATTGAAAAGCTTTTCTGCTTCATCATATTTTTTATCAAGCAGAATTGTTTTAATTTCTTCTATTTTTTCTTCGCTGTCACGGTAGCCTTCAATTTTTGTGAAAGCAGCGGTGGCTTCATCGTATTTCTCTGTCTCTAATAATGCAACAGCATCATTGTACTTTGCTTGTGGAACAACAATTAAACAAACCGAAAGAGTAATCAAAAACATCGCCAACATAGTACAAACACCGGCAAAGGCAATGCCGAGACCGTTATCGCTTTTTTGTGCTTGTGCAGCACCTGTATCTTTAACTCCTTTATACATTTTGCACTGTTCGTTGCGGGCTTTCAAAAGTCTTGCAACTTCAGAGCAAAGGGCCATAGCATTCTCTGCATCGGATGCGCCTGCGACAAGCGTATCAACCGCTGTGTTAAGTTCTCTTTCTGTTTCTGCAAGTTTTGAGTGGCTCATAGGATCGCTGAATCTGACATCTTCAGCGAGCTCCTTGATTTTCTTTGCAAGTTCAGTATTATCTGTTTCAATAGAATCCAATTTTAATTTCAGCTGTTTTATAAATATAACTTTTTCAGCCGTAAATTGTTCGGATTTATCGATTCTGCCGGATGCGGCATAAAGGGATAAAATAATAATTGAAAATACTGCACCAACGACCAAATTTATAATAAGTGTAGGCAGATACGAAAGCGGGAAAGCAATCATTTCCCAAACAGAAAGACCTGTTTGCAAAATGAAGTATATCCACGCCACCTTCACAGCGGGCAGATTCAAAAATTTATCCTCTTTTACAGGTTTTCCAAAATATAAAATCAAAGTTAATGATATAGTGATTAACGCAAATAATGCAAAGAAATAACCAAGCCAAAACACAACAGTATGTGCAAGCGGTGCTAAAAAAACAACTGTATTAAATATTCCGAAAAGTATTAAAGATGCAAAAAGGCTTATACCTTGTCCCTTTGATAATTTCATACTGACACCTCCAAATTAAAGTTGACTTAAAAGATTTGCTTTTGCTTGCGCAAATTCTTCATCACTGAGCGCTCCCATTTCTTTCATAAGCATCAGTTTTTCAAGTTTTTGCTTAAAGTCCGCCATGGAATCTCCGGCGGGCTGTGCTGCGGGGGCAGCAGTAGAATTCATAGCGTCGTTCATCATGCCGCCGACCATGCCGCCAACGGCTCCGCCAACACCTGCCATAGTGCCAAATCCAACGCCCATATTAGTAAATTCACCAACAGCTTCATTCTGCGCAACTTGTTCTGCTACATCAAATCCACGCTCTTGCTGGTAGGTATAGCCTTCCTGCGCACGTTTTTGTGCAATGGCCTGAGATTCAATTACAGTTTTCTGCGCTTCGGTTTGAGCGTAGATAATATCGGTCTGTTGCTTTAATTTTGCTTCGGCCACATCGGAATACTGACGAATATGAATGTCCTTGAACTTTTCGTATGCAGTTTCCCCTTCGGGTTTTGCGATAGTTGTCACAAAGAATTTTTCAAGGGAAAGGCCGTATTCCTTAAAATCGGGAATCAGCATGCTGTGAAGGTCATCGGAGAATTCTGCCATATGAGAATCTGCTTCAAAAATAGAATAGGTTGCATTCTGCATAACAGCTGCTATATATGGCTTAACCTTAGACATCAAAAAAGCACGGAACTTTTGAACAAGGCTTTCTTGCGTTAAAACATTTTCAGTTCCTACAACTTTTACAAGTAGTTTCTTGGAATCGCAAACCGATAAAACCATTTCGCCGGAAGCACCGATCTGAAGCGGAAAGTTATATGTAGGATCCATATACTGAACCTGCGAATCCGTTCCCCACTTGATGGCCATTTGATGAGTTTTGTTTATGAAATAAACCTCACAATGAAAAGGGGTTCTGCCGCCGGTAGGAATACTGGTAAATCGTCTGAGAATAGGAATGTTATCGGTGCTTAGTGTATATTTGCCCGCCTCAAACAAATCGAGTGCCTGACCGTTCTTAAATAAAACCGCCTCTTGATTTTCGTGCACAATAAGTTGACTCATGGTATTGAAGTCGGTTTTAGGATGCTTCCATACAAAAGTAGTATTGTCACCTTCGTATTTGATAATGTTGACTAGTGCCATAAAAAACCTCCTGCGTTTTTGTAACATAATGCGGATTCTGTTGTATTATTTATCAGATATAATCATTTGGATTACTTGTTAACTAAAAAATAAGCGCAAAAACCAAGCCCTTTTTTAAAAAGAACAAAAAGGGTTCTTTTAACATACATTAATTGACAAATAATCTGATGTTTTATACTTTTCAGGCAAATTTTGTTGACTTTTGAAACGAAAAAATGATATAATAAACTGATATATTTTTATTTAATCAACCAAAACACAACATAATCCGCATTATGTACTAAACCGGTATTTTCGCACGAGCTCTTAAATTATCAGCCGCATATTTTCCATACGGCGGCGATGCTCTGTTCCGTTAGAAATGATATAGATTCTTGTGGTGTTAATACTGCTGTGACCGAGAATGTCTGCAAGCTTTGCAATATCCTTTTCAATGCCATAGAAAACTCTTGCAAAT
>JAQXKW010000097.1 GCA_029010655.1 Clostridia bacterium
CCTGCGAGGCAGAGAAGCATGGAAAGCGCCAGAAGAACGGCAAGAACTTTTTTCATGTTAGACATAATTTTTCTCCTTATATTGATTTGTGAATATTTTACCATTGAATCATTCAAAAGTCAATGACTTTTTACAAAAATGATACCCTATTTGAATTAATATGAAGAAAAAACGCAAAAAAGGGAATTTTCCGACAATCTGTGGCTGATTATCAAAAAAGCCTGCTCACGAAAAAAACGATTTTTAGTGAGTAGGCGCAAATAACGGTTGAATTTGTGAAAGCAGTGTGATATACTTTTTGCGTAAGATAAAATAAAGAAAGGAAAAACACATGGGAAAATTCTGGAAAGACTTCAAAGAGTTTGCAACAAAAGGAAACGTGGTTGATATGGCAGTGGGCGTTGTAATCGGCGGCGCATTCGGAAAGATTGTAACGTCGCTTGTCAACGATATTATCACGCCCCTTATAAGCCTTGCCACGGGCAAGGTGTCGGTTGCCGATTTGAAATGGGTAATAACTCCCGCACAGGGAGAGACCGCAGAGCTTGCTCTCACCTACGGAAACTTTATTCAGAGTATCATCGATTTCCTGATTATCGCCTTCTCCATTTTTGTGGTACTGCGGGTTATGATGAACGCACAGAAGAAAATGGAGTCGCTGAGAAAGAAGGAAGAAGTAAAGGAGGAGGCGGCGCCGGAACCCCCTGCCGAAACCGAGCTTTCAATACTAAAAGAAATCCGCGATGCCCTGA
Source organism: Clostridia bacterium (assembly GCA_029010655.1). GTDB lineage: Bacteria > Bacillota > Clostridia > Oscillospirales > CAG-272 > Avispirillum. The sequence continues at coordinate 753 of JAQXKW010000097.1, forward strand.
AGGAAAAAGGGGACAAGGAATAAAAAAGAGCCGAAAGGCTCTTTTTTTCAGCGGCAGGCCTTCCCTTAACACCACACCCCATTTCTCCGGAAAACGGAGAAATGGGGACCCCGGCGGCGGGAAGGGGGACCGGCTTTGCCGGTGGATGAGTTGTGTCCTTGCTAACAACTACATCCTTATAAAAGTTATAAAAGCGATAATCAAAGCAACGGTAAGATCAATACGGTGCCGTCTTGCGCTTTTTACAAGTATTTGATTTACAAAAAATACAATACTTGACAAGAACAACATCCGGGTATACAATGTAGGTAATATTTATATTAGAGGAATGTGAAATGAAAACTTCAATTAGCAAGAAAATTATCTCATTCGTGCTTCTTGCAGCAATGCTGGTAACGCTAATCGTTCCCTCCGCACTTGCTGCAGATCCGTTCACGGCAGTAGCCGCTGACAGCGTTGAGGTTATAGAGGGCGGAAAGACCGTAACCACCGGCCTTAAGCTGGCAGCAAACTCCGGAAACCTTGAGGCGTTCGGCGGAGTTATTTTCTGGAGGGCCGATGCAGGCGTTGCAGATGTAGCTTTGACTATTGACGATACCGTGTTTAACGCAAGCAATACTGCGCTCGGTGCAATCGTTCCCGGTAACAACAGAAACGTTAAGAACGACCTTGCGGCTTTCGGTGCAAACACCGAGGATTATATGGCTTGTAAGTTTGACATGGAGGCAATTGCCGCTCTCAACGAAACAGGAAAGGTAGCTGATCTTACCTTTACCTTTGAGAACGCAACCGTTAAGGGTCAGACCTTTACATTCTCCATCGTTACTACTTATGCAAACGATGCTGATCCCGTAAGCGAGGATAAGGCTGATGCAACCATCACCGTTCTTGAGGATCCCAATCTCGGTAAGTACTCAGAGCCTACCTTGTTCGTAGTTCCCGAGGCAGAGACTATCGTTCTCGGTACTACAACTCTTAAGGTAGACGTAAGAATCGATGCTAACCCCGGCATGTGGGGCGGTCTGTATGTTCTCACCTATCCCGAGAGCTGGACTCTTGCATCCGACACCTGCGGCAACGTATTCGCTCCAAAGAACTATGAGGGCGGCACATACGACAGGAAGGTTTCCGAGAACCTTGATTATCTGAGAGAGCGTCTTGCTTCCTATCCCGAAACTCCTACCGAGGGATACAGCTACATGACCGCATACTTTGACAGCGACGGAGACTTTGATGTAAACTACAACAACGGTATTCTTGCATCTTATGTGTTCAACGTACCCGCTAACATGTCAATCGGCGATTCTGCCGATTTCGACATTATTTACAACAGAGAAGGCGACTTCGTCCTTGCTGAGGAAGGCGATAAAGTCACATGTCTGAAGTTTGACGTTGTAGGCGCAACAGTTACCATGAACTGTGAGCATGCTTCTACTCACGAGGAGCTTGTAGCAGACGCAACCTGCGGCGCTGACGGCTCCAAGAACGTAGTATGTGACACTTGCGGAAGTATTGTTGATACAATCATTATCCCCGCAACCGGTGCTCATACATACGAAGATAAAGAGATCCCCGCTACCTGTCTGGAAGACGGTTCAACTTATAAGGAATGCTCCGTTTGCGGCGACAGAACCGCAGTTACTCCCATTCCCGCACTGGGACATGATATGGCATTTGTAGAGACTGTTCCCGCAAGCTGCACTGCAGGAGGATATGACCTTTACAGGTGTACCCGTTGCGACGCTGAGGAACACAGAAACGAAACCTCTATACTTGATCATACTCTGGATGATCCCGTTGTAACTCCTGCAACCTGTACCGAAGACGGTCAGTCGGTAGTATCCTGTACCGTATGCGGAACCGTACTTTCCACCACAGTTATCGATGCACTGGATCATGACTGGGACGAGGGCATAGTAATTCCTCCTACATGTGAGGCTAAAGGCTACACCACCAAAACATGTAAAAGATGTGGTATATTTGTGACGGAAGATATTACCCCTGCACATTCCTTGACGATAAACCGCAATGAAATACCTGCAACTTGTACTCGGGAAGGTATGTTTATCGAAGTATGTACAGTTTGCGGTACAACAGTTTCTGCAGGAAAGCTTCCTGTAATAGAACACACCGAGACAGTTGAGAAAGTAGCACCTACATGTACCGAAGATGGGTATATCTTATATACATGTGCAGTGTGTGGAGAGGTGCTTTCGAATACTTCTATTCGGAGTTTAGGACATAGTTATGTATCTAACACAACTGATCCGACATGTACCGCAGAAGGGTGTACTACTTACTCATGTACCCGTTGCGGATACACATATACAGATAATGTAACGGAAGCCCTTGGACATAGCTTTTCTTCCAATGAAATCTCTCCTACCTGTACCGAAGGCGGATATACGGATTATTTATGTACCCGTTGTGGCTATACATATATGGGAGATATAAAAGAGGCGCTCGGGCACAGTATTGTTCGTCAGGAAATACCGGCAACCTGTACTGAAGACGGAATGTACTATGAACAGTGCTCTCGATGTAATGCCTTTATTGGCTCCGGAATTATTTCTGCGGGACATAAGCCTATAACAGAGACCGTTCCTGCAACTTGCACGGCAAACGGATACGAGACTGTATATTGCAGTGTTTGTAACGAAATACTGTCAGAAACTGTTATTACTGCAAAAGGGCATATTGAGCAGGTAACTGTCACTCCCACGGGAAGCTCTTGCGGTGACGGTATTATTGAGATTGTCAGTTGCAAGGTGTGCGGCGAAGTTTTCCGAGAGACAGTTATCGAGGTGTTTCCGCATGATTTTGAAACAAAGACGGTTTTACCAACTGCAAGTGAAAACGGATATGATATACATACATGTAAGAACTGCGGTTACTCATATAAGGATAATCAGACGCCTGCTACAGGTGGATTCGATGCTGAAGTAAAAGGAATTGTTGATTCAAATACTCCCGGAAAGGTTAAAGTAACACTTGAACTCTCTGGCAACCCGGGTATAAATACGCTTGTGTTGAGACTGCATTTTAATAGTGAGGTACTGCGCCTTTCCACTGTTGAAAACGGAGAGATCTTTTGCGAACAAAACGGAGGAAATCTTTACGACTGTTTTAATGGAACTACTCCTGTTTTCCTGTATTTTGAAGAAAACGGTATCAATAATATATCAGTTGACGGAAAACTTGTTACAATAACGTTTGACATTATCAGTGAAAACGGTGAATACGGATTAAACTTAGAGCCTGATGATGTAAATACTTTCAGGAGTGATATAAGCGGTGGTGTGGTTAACCCTGTGACCGTTATTGTAAAAACATCTTTAGAGGATAAAAATATTGATCTCGTCGGAGATATTGACAATGACGGAAAGATAACAGCAAAGGATATTAACATTCTTAAAAGAATAATCACCGGAAGTGATGAAATGACTACTTCTGCTGACCTTGACGGTGACGGAAAAATCAATGCAAAGGACATATCCATACTTACAAGAATGATTTTGGGTGTGGAACAATGAGAGACCTTGTAGGGCGTTGCTTAGGTGACGCCCTTTAATCTAATGTTTGATTTTATTTAGCCATTAGCGCCAAAAAAGCGGAGCTGCGCTCCGCTTCTGTGTGCCGTCAAAGCCGCCGTATATTATGCTTTTTCCAGTACTCCCGCGAACCAGCCGCGCTCTGTGAGAGAATCCACAAGTCGCCAGCCGCACGCTTCAAGAGCGGCAACCGTTTCGTCCTTTCTCTCCGTGATGATTCCGGAAACGATAATATGACCTTTATCTGAAATATACTCGCCTATATCCGGCGCCATTCTTATAATAACGTCCGCCACAATATTGGCACAGCAGATGTCGTAGCCGCCGTCAACCCTTTTCACCTGCTTTAATAAATCGGAAACCTCCGCCTGCACGTTGGGGGTGTTGTTGATTTCGGCGTTTTCCCGGGCGATACGGACGGCGTTGGGGTCAATATCGCAGGCAAAACAGCTTTCAGCCCCCAGCTTTGCGGCGCAGATTGCAAGAATTCCGCTTCCGCAGCCCACGTCAAGCATTCTGTCTCCTGCCTTTTCATATTTCTCCAAAAGAGCGGCGCACAGACGGGTGGTTTCATGGGTGCCGGTGCCGAATGCCATACCGGGGTCCATAAGAACGGTAATTTCGCCCTTTTCCGGCTCGTATTTTTCCCAAACGGGAACGATAACGATTTGTTTTCCCGTCTTTATGGGCTTGTAATATTTCTTCCAGGAGTCCGCCCAGTCCTCCTCGCTGACGCCTATGTGCTCCACCGTTGCGGGAATACCCGTTTCGGCAAGCCTCGATTTTATAAAGCCCTCCGACTCGGCGGGGCTTTTAATTTCGGGGATAAAGACGGAAACCGAAGCCACCGTTTTGTCTTTTTTCAAAAGCTCCTCGTCAATAAGGTCGCCGTAAACCCCGTCAAGGTCCTTTTCCACATCGGAATAATCCTCTATCATAAGGGAGTTATCCACCATGCTCATAACGGCGCACACATTGTCAAGATATTTATTATCGAAGGTGGCTTTTATCTGAATCCATTTGTCCATACTGTCTCCGCACGCCTTTGGCGTGTTTTAATTATTTGAAAAATTTCTTTGAAAACTTATCCTTTTTGGAGTGGTTGGAAATGCCGCAGGAATCTCCGAAAGCACGGAGCAGCTCCTTTTGCTTTTTGTCAAGCTCCTTGGGAACCTCAACGGTTACAGTAATATACATATTTCCTCTCCGCGAGGAGTTCACCATCTGCACGCCCTTGTTTTTAAGGGTAAAGGTAGTGCCTGTTTGCGTCCCCTCGGGGATAGTCAGCTTTTCCTTGCCGTCAATTGTGGGGACCTCGATTTCCGCACCCAAGGTCATCTCCACAAAGGTTACGGGAACATCGCAGTATATATCGTAGCCGTCACGCTCAAAGAAAGCGTGAGGACGGACACTTACAATAATATTAAGGTCGCCCGAAGGTCCGCCGTTTCTTCCGTCACAGCCCTCGCCCCGCAGAGCGATGCCCTGACCGTCGTCAATGCCCGCAGGGATTGAAACCTCCAGCTTCTTTGAGCCCTTCACAAAGCCCGTGCCGCGACAGCTTCTGCACGGTGTTTCTATGAATTTACCCGTGCCCCGGCACTTGTCGCAGGTCTTTGTAGACTGCATCATGCCGAAAGGCGTTCTCTGGGTTACCTTAACCTGACCTCTGCCGCCGCAGTCGGGACAGGTTTTCGGAGAAGTACCCTTGGCGGCGCCTGTGCCGCCGCAGTCGGAGCATTTCTGAACTCTCTGGTATTGAACCTCCTTTTTACAGCCGAAAACTGCCTCCTCAAAGGAAAGGTTAAGCCGTACACGCACGTCCTCGCCCCGCATGGGTCCGTTGGAGCGGGAGGAGGAGCCTCCGCCGAAAAAGCTGGAGAATATGTCAGAAATGTCAAAGCCGTCGAAACCAAATCCGCTGGCACCTCCGCCAAATCCCGAGGACGGGTCAAAGGCGGCGTGACCGTACTGGTCGTATTTTGCCTTTTTGTCCGGGTCGGAAAGCACGTCGTACGCTTCGTTGACCTCCTTGAATTTAGCCTCGGCGACCTTGTCGCCGGGGTTCATATCAGGGTGGTACTGCTTTGCCAGCTTTCGGTAAGCCTTCTTTATTTCATCGTCGGAGGCGCCTTTCTGAATACCAAGCACCTCGTAGTAATCACGTTTATCAGCCATATAAAACTCTTCTTTCGGGGAAAATAAAAAATGAAGAATGGAAAATGAAAGGTGAAAAGGGGGTCCCTTCTTCGCTTTTCATTTTACATTTTTCGCCGGTGTGACCCCATCCCGGCAACAGAATGGGGTCAGCACTGATTGATTATTTGTCGGATTTATCCTCGTAGTCGGCGTCGTAGTAGGTGTTGCCGTCGGAGCCGGTGCTCTGACCTGCGCTCTGGTCAAAGCCCTGAGCGTTGTTTGGGTCAAATCCTGCGCCCTGTGCGCCGCTCTGCTGATAGAGCTTTTCGCTGACAGCGTAGAACGCTTTTTCGAGAGCCTCAGTATCAGCCTTAATAGCGTCAGTATTGCCCGATGCAACGGAGGATTTCAGCTTTTCGATAGCCTCCTTTACGGGAGCCTTCTCGTCCTCGGAAACCTTGTCTCCGATGTCGTTTAAGGTCTTTTCGCTCTGGAAAATCAGATTTTCCGCACGGTTCTTGGTGTCAACGGCTTCCTTCTGCTTTTTGTCCTCCTCGGCGTACTTTTCGGCGTCCTTAACCGCACGGTCAATGTCCTCCTGAGACATGTTGGTGCTGGAGGTGATTGTAATGTGCTGTTCCTTGCCCGTACCCTTGTCAACTGCGGTAACGTTTACGATACCGTTTGCGTCAATATCAAAGGTAACTTCAATCTGAGGAACACCGCGGGGAGCGGGAGCAATACCGTCAAGGCTGAATCTTCCCAAAGTGGTGTTTCCTGCCGCCATGTCTCTCTCGCCCTGAAGAACGTGGATTTCAACGGAGGTCTGACCGTCTGCGGCGGTGGAGTAAATCTGGCTCTTCTTTACGGGGATAGTGGTGTTTCTGTCAATAATGCGGTTGAATACGCCGCCGAGAGTCTCGATACCGAGAGACAGGGGAGTAACGTCAAGGAGGAGTAGGTCTTTAACGTCTCCGCCGAGAACGCCGCCCTGAATAGCCGCACCGATAGCTACGCACTCATCGGGGTTGATGCCCTTGAAGGGCTCCTTGCCCGTAAAGTTCTTGACAGCCTCCTGCACTGCGGGAATTCTGGTGGAACCGCCCACAAGCAGAACCTTGTCAATCTGAGATGCGGTGAGCCCTGCGTCGGAAAGCGCCTGCTTCATGGGAGCAACGGTCTTATCCACAAGGTCTGCGGTCAGCTCGTTGAATTTCGCTCTCGTAAGGTTTCCGTCAAAGTGCTTGGGACCCGTAGCGTCTGCGGTGATGAAGGGCAGATTGATGTTGGTGGTTGCCATGCCGGAAAGCTCGATTTTTGCTTTCTCTGCGGCTTCCTTCAGTCTCTGGAGAGCCATTTTGTCCTGACGGAGATCAATGCCGTTTTCCTTCTGGAATTCCTCTGCAATCCAGTTTATGATTCTCTGGTCGAAATCGTCGCCGCCCAGTCTGTTGTTTCCGGCGGTTGCCAGAACCTCGAACACGCCGTCGTCGCTGATTTCAAGGATAGATACGTCGAAGGTACCGCCGCCCAGGTCGTAAATCATAACCTTCTGATCCTTATCCTTGTCAACACCGTAAGCGAGAGCTGCGGCGGTAGGCTCGTTGATTATACGCAGAACCTCAAGTCCGGCGATTTTGCCTGCGTCCTTGGTTGCCTGACGCTGAGCGTCGGAGAAGTATGCGGGAACGGTGATAACAGCCTGAGAAACGGTAGTTCCCAGAAATGCCTCGGCGTCAGCCTTCAGCTTCTGAAGAATCATAGCGGAGATTTCCTGAGGGGTGTAGTTTTTGTCGTCAATGGAAACCTTGTGGGAAGTACCCATTTCACGCTTGATACTCATAACGGTTCTGTCGGGGTTGGTAATAGCCTGACGCTTAGCAACCTGACCTACCATTCTTTCGCCGTTCTTGGAAAAAGCAACGACGGAGGGAGTAGTTCTCGCACCCTCGGGATTGGGGATAACGGACGGCTCGCCGCCCTCGAAAACTGCAACGCAGGAGTTTGTAGTACCTAAGTCAATACCGATAATTTTAGCCATTTTGTGCCTCCAAAAATATTTAAGAAATTTTTATAAACTTGTCAGTTTGCCACTTTAACCATGGCGTATCTTATGATTTTGTCGCCCATCTTATAACCCTTCTGCAAAACGTCCGTTATGACGTTTTCGCCAAGCTCCTCGTTTTCCTCGTGCATAACAGCGTTGTGCATGTTGGGGTCGAACTGTACGCCCGCCTCTCCGAATGCTTCGATGTTCATTTTCTCGAAAACTGCAGGCAGGGAAGAGAGAATCATCTGAACCCCCTGGGCTACCTTGTCGGGAGCGGTGTAAGCCGTAGCTCTTTCAAGATTGTCGATTATGGGAAGAAGCTGTTTTACTGCGTCTGCGGCGGCATCGGCGTAAATGCCGTCCCGCTCGGCGCGGCTTCTCTTGCGGAAATTGTCGTATTCCGCCGCAAGCCTCAGATATTTGTCCTCGGACTCGGCTACCTTTGCCTTCTCTGCCGCAAGCTCTTTTTCAAGAGCCTCGATTTTTGCTTTCAGCTTTTTTCCTTCGCCGTCGGATTTGCATTTCTTTTTTGCCTTTTCGGCGGTATCTGCGGCGGGGGGTTCCTTTTCGGGCGCCGCCGTATCGGGGGCATTTGAGGAGGTTTCCTCCTCAATGTCGATTTTTTTCATTTTTTCATCCATTGCTGTTGTCCTCTTTCGCATCCAGCACATCGCTTATGCTGTCCGTAATGTTGTCAATCATGGAAATAACCTTGGTGTAGTTCATACGTGTGGGTCCTATTACGCCCAGCGCACCCACGGTTTTTCCTTCTTTTTTCACCGGCTTGAAAACAAGGGTGGAATTATCCATTAATATAACCGGATTTTCGCTTCCGATGTAAACGTGCACTCCGTCCTCCTCCTGCTGACCGGAGGGCATCATGGGGGCGGTTTCGCCGGAGATAAGCTGTAAAAGCTCGTCTTTGCGCTCAAACATTTCAATCATGTCCCGAAGCCTGCCTATGTCGTAAAACTCCGGGTAGGAAAGAAGCTTGTTGACGCCTTCGATTTTAATGTCGCCGCCGGTGGAGCTGATAGTCTGACAAATGCTTTTAACCACCGGGGAAACAAGAAAGCTGTATTCGCCCATGGCGCTTTCCAGCTCCATAAGAATGGGAAGGGTGTATTCGTCGCAGGTAAGCCCTGCCAGGCGGATGTTCATAAGATTTGCAAGCCGCCGCTTTTCTTCTTCGGGAACGGGACGCTCGCTGACAATGTTCTGCGTTCTGACAGCTCCGCCCGCCGTAACCATAACAAGCACCATACTGCGCTCGTCAATGTGAATAAGCTCGAATTTCTTAACCGTAACGGAAGCAATTCTGGGGCGAACCGCAAGAGCGGTGTAGTTTGTCATGCTGGCGGCAAGCTTTAACGCCGTATCAAGTATACCGTCAATTTCCGCCTGTTTCTCCCTCAGCGCGGCTTTGAGATTTTCAGCCTCTGCGGTGCTCATTCTGTACCGCTCCACAAGGCTGTCCACGTAGAAGCGGTAGCCCAGCTCGCTGGGAACTCTGCCGGAGGAGGTGTGGGGCTGTTCAAGGTAGCCCATGGTCTCAAGCTCAGCCATTTCATTGCGAATAGTTGCAGAGGAGTAGGAAAAGCCGCCTGCCTGGGTAAGATATTTGCTTCCCACAGGCTCGCCGTTTTCAATGTGGGCGTCGATAATCGCTTTAAGAATCATCTTTTTGCGGTCCGACAGAAATCCGTCGGTCTGCTTTGCCATAAACCTCTCACTTCCTTTCGCAGATTGTACTGAATTTTTCTCCGAATTAGCACTCGTATGCCGCAAGTGCTAATTTATGATATAAATTTACCACCAATCCCCTGTAAATTCAATAACAATGTAAATATATATTGTGAACTTTTTGTAAACACGCCCGCCGATTGCTAAAAAACCGCCCGTGCTCCCGCCCGCCTTTTATCCTCTGTTTTTTCTCGTTGACCTTTTTTGATAGTTTTGTTATAATAAGCAAAACGATAAATCGGAATTCAGAGAGGTTCATAAATGGTAGAAGTAAAGTTTTATGACAGCATAGATGATGAATTATTGAAATTTGCAGTTATTATCTCTAAAACAAACGGTAAATGGATATTTTGTAAGCATAGAGAAAGAGATACTTATGAATTCCCGGGAGGGCACAGGGAAAACGGTGAGGATATTTTATCTGCTGCCAAGCGTGAATTGATGGAGGAAACAGGTGCGACAGATTTTACTATAAAACCGATTTGTGTATATTCTGTCAAGGGAAAAACAAGAGCAAGCGAAAGCATTGATGACGAAACATTCGGTATGCTTTTCTTTGCAGATGTTTTTTCTTTTGAAGAAATACATAGTGAGATAGAGAAAATTTTGATTACGGATAATTTAGTGGAAAATTGGACGTATCCGCAAATTCAACCGAAAATAATTGAAGAAGCAAAAAACAGAGGGTATATATAAACTCCTGTTTGTCTGTATAAAAACGCCTGAGGAAACTGCGGTTTTCTCAGGCTCACTTATTTCGGCTTTTGAAGGCAATGCGGTTCATTTGTTTCCCCCCGTTGACCTTACCCGGAGAATTCTGCTATAATTAAGAAGAACCGCAAAGCCGATCACGGGGCTGTGAATAAATCTCACAGCCGGACATATGTGTCGGGCATGAAAATCGGCATTTTCTCACTTTATGTCGTGTTAAAAGGCGAGACCTTAATGTATTCTGTTAATCAAGGAGGTTTTGCAGATGGATCAGAAAAAAGTAGGTCTTTTTTTGAAAACACTTCGCAAAGAAAAAAACATAACTCAAGAAGTGTTAGCCGAAGCACTGAATGTGTCCGGCAGAACAGTATCAAGATGGGAAACGGGGAGCAATATGCCGGACATAAGCCTTTTGGCCGAACTTTCCGAATTCTATCAGGTCAGCATACCCGAGATAATTAACGGAGAAAGGAAAAGTGAGAATATGAATGAGGAAACAAAAGCAACCGCCTTAAAAATGGCGGAATACAGTAAAAATGAGCAAAAAACTCAAAAGAGGAAAATAATAAGCGCATGTCTTATGCTTTTCGGCGTGTTTATTATTATTTCCGCTTTGGCAATTTTTCCGAACGAAAGCAGTTGGGGAAGTATTTATGCAACCGTGGGAGGTGCCGTATTAACCGCAGGAGTTTATTTGGCGGTTAAATCCGTGACGGTAAAAATGACCCCGCAGATACTTAGCATTGTCGGGTGCGCCGTTGTTCTGTTCGGAATTTTTACGGTTTCGGATTATATAGCAGTTACCGAGTTCCGTCAGGTTCCCAGATTCAGCTATGAAAAATCTTACGGCGAAAATGAAGTTGAACACAAAACCTTGTTTTATACGGTCATTCAAAAAAATCCGGGCACAGCCCATGAAAGTGTTGAAATTGTAAAATAACTCAATGACTGTTGAGGATAGGTTGATTTCTCCCTGTTTTCAAATATGTAAAAAGCCATGGAAAACTGCGGTTTTCCATGGCTTTTTTCTGTCCGCCCGTTTTCGGGCATAGCCCACACAGTGGAGGACGGCACGTCCACCACTGTCATTGCGAGGGGCAACGCCCCGTGGCAATCTCTGCTGACGACTTGATGGCACTATCCGTCTATGCACTGTACCCCATGGTGTCATTGCGAGACGGGCGTAACGCCCGTCGTGGCAATCCTTACTGACGGTTTTGCAAGTCGGGATGTCTGTAATTTGCTTGACTTCCACTCCCTTCCCTCGGCATCATAATGATGCCGAAACAGAAAAATCGGAAATCAAAGAGTCTTCTACATCAAGACGAGCAATAACACACGTAAGGATTGCCACGGACGGCATTATGCCGTCCTCGCAATGACCCTTTAAGAAACTGCACCGCACCACGCTCTGCTGTGGTTTGCTGTTCTCCCCGTCAGCGGAAATTCGGTATCAATTCGTAGGGCGGTGGCTTGCTGCCGCCGTTAGTAAGCCTTCCCTTAATAAAGGGAAGGGGGACCGGCTCTGCCGGTGGATGAGTTGTGTTCTTACATGCAATTACAACTTTATAAACGGCGAAAACCGTACCAGCGGCGGGAGACAAGCCCCCGCCCTACGGGTTCCCATTTTCACTGCGATTCATTTGTCTCCCCATTGACCTTTTCCGATAATTTTGTTATAATAAACAAAACGATAAATCGGAATTTGAGGAGAAAAACAAGTTGAATTTTGATATAAAGAAATTAGAATGGACAAGAGAGCCTGATAGTTATTCTATCGCTGATAACAGAATAGAGATAACTACAAAACCGTTTACGGATATATGGCAAAGAACCTATTATCATTTTAGGAATGACAATGCCCCTGTATTGCAAATTCGTACAAATGAGCGATTTTTTTCATTTACTGTAAAAACGGAATTTGAAAGTAAGCATAGGTTTGACCAATGTGGTATTGTAATGTATCTCGATAGTGATAATTGGTTAAAAGGCTCAATAGAATATGAGAATGAAAAATTCCAGCATTTAGGTAGTGTAGTTACAAATAACGGTTATTCTGATTGGGCAACAACTGAAATTAGTGCTGACATAAAATCTATGTGGTATAGGTTCAGCCGAAGAGAAGATGATTATTGTATTGAATGTTCTGGGGATGGTATAACATTCAAGCAGATGAGAATTTGCCATATGTGGAAAGGCGGTGATGAAATTTGTTTTGGAATTTATGCTTGCAGTCCGGAAGATTCTTCGTTTAAGGCGGTATTCACAAATATGGAGATAACAGAATGTAAATGGTTGGCACATGATGGGCAAAAACCTGATTTGTGCTAACAGATTTGAATTTATATCAAATTAACAAATTCCCATTTACCAGTGAGATAAAACAGCCATGGAAAACTGCGGTTTTCCATGGATTTTTTACGTTATTTCTCCGTATTACCGATAATTTCTCCGATTTGGGCGTCAACACGGTCGATTTCCGCCTCAAATTCGGCGGCGGACATACGGAGTATTCCCGTCCGCACCGCCGTAAGCTGTATGAGACGGTCGGAGGTAACAACTCTTACGTGCACATTTTTACCTATATTATATATGAGCCTTTCAATATATGCGTCGCCCGTCTCGTTTTCCTTCGTGTAAACAACGCTCACCCCGTGATAGTCGAATTTCTCGCCGTTGCCGCCTGAAACCCCGTATGCGTCGAAAACGAGAATTACATTACAGCCCGTAAACGCCGAATAGTTGGCAAGAATGTTCATAAGCGTTTCTCTTGCCCCCTCAAGGTCTGTCTCTGCCGCCTGACGGAGGGCTTCCCACGCAAAGATTACGTTATAGCCGTCAACTATAAGATACTGCCCCCGTCGGCTTTCCTTGGGAGCATACTCCTTTGCCGCAACCGTCACCGGCTCCTTGTAGGAGGGGCGCTTTATAGGTCCGAATTCACGGAGCATTATGGCTTCAAGCTCTTTTTCCTCAATGGAAATGTTCTTCCTGCGGTGCTTTATATTTTCCGTCTTTTTCTCTTTGAGACAGCTTTCAAGGTGCATATATTCGGAAACCTTGTTCCATTTCACCGTAAAACCGCCGCCGTGGGCACAGAAAACGGAATCAGGCGTGTTGTCAAGATCCCTTTCCGGCTCGTATGCGGCTTCTTCGATTACTTTGTCCGCATCGTGGCAGTCGCCGTAGCCCGCCGCCCACAGAAACAGCCTGCCCTCGCCGCCTGTGTAGGAGGCAACTGCGGACGCATATGTGCCAATGGTGGTAACGGGTGCTTTCCCCTCGATAATTACCGTGTCTCCCGAATCCTTAGGAGTTTCGTAGGTGCCGCACATTTGGCGAATATCGTTTATGGCACGGCTCAGCTCTCTCCGTGGGATTTCCAAACGGTAGGAATAATAAGGCTCCAAAAGCTTTGATTTTGCTTTCATCAGCCCTTGGCGCACGGCACGGTAGGTAGCCTGTCGGAAATCGCCGCCCTCAGTGTGTTTTTGGTGCGCCCGCCCCGCCGCAACGGTTATTTTCACGTCAGTCAGCGGCGAGCCGGTAAGCACTCCCAAATGCTGTTTTTCCGAAAGATTTGTAAGAATAAGCCTTTGCCAGTTCAAATCAAGCTGGTTTACGCTTAAATCGGAGGAAAAAACCAAACCGCTCCCCCGTGGGAGAGGCTCCATAATCAGGTGAACCTCAGCATAATGGCGGAGGGGCTCATAATGGCCCACGCCCTCAACCGTATTTTCAACAGTTTCCTTGTAAACTACTCTGCCCGAGTCGATTGAAACGCTGATTCCGAACCGTTCCTCGATAATGTCCCTTAGAATTTCCGCCTGTATTTCGCCCATGAGGTTCACATGGATTTCGCCTATACTCTCATTCCATTCGATTTTCAACAGGGGGTCTTCCTCCTCAAGCTGACGGAGCTTTGGCAAAAAGACCTTAGGGTCAGCCCCCTCCGGCAAAACAAGGCGGTAGCGCATAACAGGCTCAAGATAGGGCTTTTCATTGATACTTTCCGCAGGGGCACTCCCCTGAGAAAACAGAAGCTGTCCCGCGCCCGTTTCGGAAAGTCCCGTAACTGCCGCCACGTCTCCCGCCGAAGCCGACTCCGCCGTCTGAAATTTTGCGCCGGAATAAATCCTTATGCCGCTTATTTTTTCGCTCTTTCCGTTATACACAACCGTATCACGAACCCGAAGCGTGCCGCCTAAAACCCTAATGTGGGAAAGGCGGTCCTTTTTATCACGGCTGATTTTGAAAACCTTTGCTGAGAAGCTGTCTCCTGAATTTCTTTGCTCCGTGTACCGAGAAAGCCCCGAGAGGAATTTTTCAACGCCCTCGCCCCGAAGCCCCGAGCCGAAATAGCAGGGAAATACGAGACGGCAGGAGACGGCGGAAACAATGCTCTTTTCCGACACCTCGCCTGTGGCGATATACTCCTCCAAAATGTCCTCTCTGCACTCGGCAATATTTTCCGCATTTGCCGAAATACTGTCGTCGGAGCTGAAATTTATGCAATTGCCGAAAACCTCCCGAAGCTCTTGCATCAGGGCTTCTTCACTCTTTCGCCCCAAATCGTTTTTTGTTATGAAAATAAAGGTGGGAATATTGTATAGGGAGAGAAGCCGCCAAAGAGTTCTTGTGTGGGACTGAACCCCGTCCGTTGCGCTGATTACCAGTACGGCATAGTCCAGAACGCCTAAAACCCTTTCCGCCTCTGCGGAAAAATCCACGTGCCCGGGGGTATCAATAAGCGTTGCCTCCATATTGCCGTAGGTGAATTTTGCCTGGCCGTTAAAAACGGTTATGCCACGTTTTCGCTCTATTTCGTGGGTATCCAGGGCGGTGTTTCCGTGGTCTACCCGCCCCGGATTCCGTATTGCTCCGGCGGCATACAGTATGGCTTCGGAAAGTGTGGTTTTTCCTGCGTCCACATGCGCCAGTATTCCCAAAACTATCTTCTTCATGGCTTTCCTTTACTTTATAAAAGGCGGCTTGTGCCGCCTGATTTATATGATACTAAGCGCCAGCAGCTAGCCGCTAGCCGCCAGCCGCTGTTATTATAAACTAATACTTTTTACTTTTTCCGCAAGTGCTCTGTATTTTTGTCCCTTTTCACGGTAGAAATCAAAGGCGGAGGCGTCGGACAGCTCCAGCTTTTCCGATTTTACCATAGCGGTACGGCAGGCGGTGTAATCGGGGAAAAGCCCTGCGCCCACGGCGGCAATCATTGCCGCACCCATACAGCAGGTTTCCGGCTCCTTCATGCGGTAGATTTCACAGCCCGTAACATAGCCGACGATCTCGCTCCAAACACGGCTTCTTGCTGCACCGCCGGTCATCATCAGCTTGTTTATGTTCATTTTGTTTTCCGCAAACTGACGGAGCACCGTGTCCGCTTCAAAAGCCACGCCCTCCATCATTGCAAGGGCGATGTGATACTTATCGTGCCCCACGTCAAGACCGAACATAGCTCCCCGCATGTCGGGTCTGTTGTGGGGAAAGCCTGCACCGCAGAGATAGGGAAGTGCAAAAAGATTTTTTGCGGACTCCCTGCGCTTTTCAGCTTCCGCGTCCATTACCTTAAAATCGCCGTCGATTATGCTCTTGTACCAGTTTAGCGCACTTCCGGCGCTGACTAAAGATGCAAGTGCGCCGTACTTGCCTGAAACGGGGTGAATTCCCGGGCAAATGTGGTTTTCCGTGTAAAGAAGCCCATCGGTTACTCCCAAAACTACCCATGTGGTGCCGGTAGCAAGTAGCATATCGCCGGAATTAACCGCACCGCACCCGATAGCGGCGCAGTACTGGTCGTGAGCGCCGTTGTAAACGGTAACTGCTTCGGGAAGTCCCAAAGCGTTTGCCGCCTCCGGTGTCAGCGTTCCCACAGGGGCGCCGATGGGCAGAATTTCGGGAAGCTTTTCTCTGCCGATACCGACAGCGGACAGAATTTCTCTGTCCCAGTCGCACGTTTCAAGGTTGAACATCTGCCGCATTGCGGCGTTGGTGGGGTCTATTGCGCACCGTCCGCAAAGCTTTATGTTCAAATATTCGATAGTAGAAATAAATTTGTCGGCACGGCTGAACAATTCAGGCTCGTTTTCTCTCAGCCACATGATTTTTGAAGCGTCCAGAGCGGGATTGGGCAGCCAGCCGCTTTTTCTGTAAATGCTTTCCGAGCCCACAGCGTCGGTGAGAACTTTCGTCTGAGCGGCGGATCTGGAGTCCATCCAGGTGATAACCTCTCCAAGCGGCTCGCCGTCACCGTCGCAGGGAAACATGCTTGCCGCCTGGGTTGAAAGGCTCAGGGCGGCAATCTTTGTTTTGTCCGCCGCCTCTGTCGCCCGTCTTACGGCGAAAACCGCCGCATCCCACCAGTCGGCGGCGTTCTGCGTTACACGGACGCCGTCGCTTATGAGCTTATATTCCTTATAACCGCCGGCGACAACATTGCCCTTTTCGTCAATGAGCAGGGCTTTTGTGCCGGTGGTGCCCACGTCAATTCCTAAAATATACATTACTTTTCCAGAAGCGAATCAATAGTTTCGAGAATGTAGTCTATGGTAGCCTCGCTTGCGATAACGGGAGGCTTCATAAGCATTGCAGGCAGACAGTTTGCCTTGTAAATCTGTGCGGAGGCGTCAATGCAGGCGTCCTTCATTTTCTTTGCAAAGCCTGCGGCGTCGTCAACGGTGTGGAAGTGGAGAGCCGCCAGATGACCCTCGCCCTCGCAGTCAAGCAGAATGTCCGGGTGCTTCTGATGAATTGCGGCAAGCCCGTCCTCAAATCTCTTTCCCAGCTTTGCAACATTTTCGCCGTTTGCCCTCATAAATGTCATGGTGATAAGGTAGGACAGAGCCGCCAGCTCCTCCTGACCGTTTGTAACGAGTGCGCCGAACTGATTAAGCGTGTCCATTTCGGCTGTGGTAATAATCTTCGAAGCGGGATATTCGCCTCCGGGGAAGCCCTTGCCCACAATGGAAAAGTCGGGGTTAAGTCCGTAGAGACGGAACAGGAACGCACCCTCGTACCACATGCAGGACTGAATTTCGTCGCACATGCAGGGAGTGTCGTACTCACGGCACAGCTTGTATGCCGCCTGAAGATATTCACGGGTGAGCCGTATTCCGCCGTAGTTCATGAGAATGATCTCGTGAGAGAAACCTGCGGTTTTATACTTGCCTGTGTTGTATTTCTTTATCTTTTCTTCAAAGTCCCCGATGTCGTTTATCATAACGGGAACTACCTTGTAAAGCTCGCCTTCGTCGGCAGTCTTTCTGAAATCGGGCCACAGACCGCGAAGAGTCTGCGCGGTAATGCAGGTGCCGTGATAGTTGCCCTCAATGCCGCCGTTTTTGTCGCCGATAACGAAGAATACGGGAATACGTCCCTCATACTTGGGGGTGGGGAAGGTAGCGTCCAGCTTGTAGAAGCGGGCGAGCATCATTTTAAGACCTGCCTCGCAGGCAAGAGAGCCTGTCTCAAGGTTTATGACACGGTTTAATACCTTGGGCTCTGTGGAGGCGAGAACTGCGTCGGTGGCGTCGCGGTCGTCCCAGTCAATACCGTTTGCCATCTGAACCAGACGGGTCTCCATAAGCCTTGTTATGTAGCCTCTTGTGTTGTTGTGGGTAGCGTTGACAATCCCCATTCTGCGGGCGTTGTCAATGAGCTTGTAGCCGTCGAAGCGATGACCTAAAGGCGTGTGGTAATGCTCGCTTTTTCCGATAAGATACAGCTTTCCGTCCTCGCCGATTCTGTAATTGCAAAAGCCCGTAACGGGGGACTGGTCTGTATTTGTAGCGTGAGCGAAGGCGTTGGTCGCGGCTCCCTTAACGCTGTTTACAAAGGGGGTAATTATCTGCGTGCCCACTTTTTTCAGCATCTCATCGTTTTTCTTCTGCTTTTCGGCAGGATAGAAGTCGATTTTCTCGTCGGCAATAGCCATAGTCTCGTCGTAGGACATAACGCCGAG
>JAQXKW010000098.1 GCA_029010655.1 Clostridia bacterium
GTATTGGACAAATCATTTCACAAAATGACGAGAAATACATTATATAGGTGTGCTAAAATAAGGGCACAGGAGGTGAAAGTAATGAATTGGTTAGAAAGTATTAAAGAAGCGATCGATTATATGGAATCGCATTTGAAGGATGATTTTTCAATTGAGGATGTCGCGTCACATGTTTATATGTCGTCCGGATATTTTCAAAAAGCATTTTCCATGCTGTGCGGTTTTACCGTAAGTGAATATATTCGAAATCGAAGATTGGCAGAGGCGGGAATGGAGCTCCTTTCTTCAAATGAAAAGATCATCGATATTGCGCTGATGTACGGATATGATTCTCATGATAGCTTCACCAAGGCTTTTTCTCGGTTTCATGGTGTTACGCCTTCTGCACTTCGGCGTGGCGGTTGTACGTTGAAAGCGTTTGCGCCGTTACGAATACAATTTGTTTTAGGAGGAGGCTATATTATGGATTACAGAATTGAAAAGCAGCCTGGTTTTGAGGTGCTGCTCAAGGTTGAAACAGAGCGGTTGACCTATTGGAGCGAGCCAGATTTGAATGAAAATCAAAAGAGAATGATTTCAGCAAACCAAACGTATGCCGGATCGAATCGTGGCTTGTATAAGGAAATGTCAAACGATCCTGCAAATTTGGATGGTTTTGAGGTTCACTCGTTTCCTGCAGTGACTTGGGCTGTATTTGTTTGTAAGGGAAGTTCACGCGCCGATGCAAGGCAAAAGACGTTCAATCAAATCACGAAAGAATGGTTTCCGCAAACGAATTATCGATTGGATAATACCTATTCGGTTATGATTTCTTACCAAAAACCTGTAAATCAAGAGAACGATGATGATCTTGGCGTTTATTGGGTCCCGATATTAGATGTGTAAGCTTTTGAATGCTTGGAAGATAATATTCTATCTTGTAAGCAAAGGTTCAAAATTGTTGGGACAACTCAGAAAAAAGCACGCGAAAGCGTGCTTTTTTCAACGAAGTGTTCCGCTACGCGGAACGAGAAGTGTCCTTGGGACGCGAAGCGCACAGCGTGCGTGAAGTGCGCTTCGCGCGATAGGCGGAAAACTTTGCTTCACTGCGAAGCCGTGAATACGGCAAACAGTTTCACATTTTGCCGCAAGGCAAAATACTTCACTTCACTTTTGTTCAGGAAATATGCTATTCCGTCGCACGGGAACAAAAAGATCGGGGGCGCAGCAGCGCCCCCGATTTTTTGCATACTTCTTTTGCCGTTGATTGTTTTTTTCGTACAGCAGTTTCCCATTTCTTATAACCTATGACTCAGGTACTGTTCAAATTCGGTGCAGACAATATCTTTTTTTCGCTTTTCGGTGAAGCGGGGAGTTTTCCGCCTTGTGCAGAGCAAACGGAAGCAAAACTGCCGAATATCTTCGCCTTGCAAATTCTTTGGGACTGTGGTATACTGAAAACAGTAAATTTCCGCATGAATGGGGGAAGTAAAAATGAAAATCGGGAGACTTTTTTCGGGCTTTGTTGCCCTTTGTCTTGTAATTTCGCTTTTTGCGCCGCATCTTGCATTTTCCTCTGCGGCACAGACCGCTCCCCTTATAATTTCCATGGAGACTGACGGGGCGGAAGATATTATAAGCGTTCTTTCCTCGGAGGTCATTAAGGGAGATATAAACGGCGACGGCAGGGTAAGCCTTAAAGATATTGCCTTGCTGAAGCAGTATATCTGCGGCTATGAGATAGGCGCGGTAAGGCAGGCTATGGACGTTGACGCAGACGGTAGGGTAAACCTGAAGGATTATCTCAGCGTCAAGCTGATGCTTTGCGGCAAGCAGTCCACAGAGGGTCAGGGCAACACGGTTCTTGAAAAATGTATCAGCTCGGAAGAAAACGCCGTTTTGCTTACGGTTGCGGGCGAGGGCGGCGACGCCTTTTTCGACATTGATATGTCATCGGCAGATACGGAGCCTTACGGGTACTGTGCCGTGGTGTGGAAAAATGCAGAAAAGGCGGAGGTCGGATTTGTGGATTCTGGCTATTCCACGAAAAAATGCGACGCCGTTACAAGCGGCGGAACAGGCGAATATACGTATATTTTGTTTGCCCTTCCCGAAAACAGAAATTCTTTGAAATTTATCCAGGTAATATATGACGGCACGCCTGCGGCGGGCGACACGCTGTTTTTGGACTCTGTAATCTTTTCCGCAACGGAGGAGGAGACTGCTGCCGCCGCACAGGAACGGATAGGACTGCGCTCCGTTTCGGGAAAAGACAGCTATGTTACGGTAAGCCTTGACACGCCCGAGGCTGTGGCTCTGTTCGGAGAAACGGGCAATCTTAACTTAACCTCGGAAAACGGATATGTTTCCATGACCTCCGTCGGTGCGGAAGGCTCCTACGGAGTATTAAACCTTGACGGTTTCGGCATTTCTGCCGACGATTACAATTATTTGGTATATACCGTTATGCTCCCTGCGTCCGACGGAAGCCCGCTTCCTACGGGAAGGATAACCTTTTATGCAGGCGATGCGGTAAGGGAGCCGGAGAACGGTACGGCAGGCGGCGCTTCCCCCGAATATTCCCTTGAATATTCGCTTTTGGCAGACGGAATTTTCCACTCCTATGTGATTGATATGACAGACGCTGATTTTTGGAGCGGCAATGTGCACGGGCTGAAAATCGACAGCTTTTCAGCTCCCCGAAACGGCGCCGTCTGCGGACTGAAATCCGTAGTTTTCTGCAATTCCTACGGGGCGGCGAGAAAGGTCTGCGAGGGCAGAGCTTATGAGGTCTCGGATTCGCGGCTTTTATACGATTACGGTCTGTATCGGCAGGGGAGCATGCAGATGGCGTACCGCTATTATATTCCCGAGAATTATGTGAGCGGCGAGGATTATCCTTTGCTGACGATTCTCCACGGCGCAAGCTTCAGAGGGCTTGACGGCGTATGTCAGCTTTACGCAGGCTTTCCCCTTTTGCTTGACAGCACGGACGATACGGCGAGAAGCAGTATTGTATTTGCGCCTCAGTGTCCCGAGGAATACCGCTGGGTGGAATCGGACTGGACCCTGGGACGGTATTCAATTAAAAATGTGCCGGAGTCGGAGCCTGTAAAGGCGGTGCTTGATATGCTTGAAAGGCTGTCGGAGCGTTTCAGCACGGACCGTGACAGATTTTACGTTACGGGATATTCCATGGGAGGATACGGCACGTGGGATCTTCTGTCCCGCCACGGGGAGCTGTTTGCGGCGGGAATGCCGCTGTGCGGGGGCGGCGACACCTCTGCGGGAGCAGCTCTTGCGGACATTCCCATCCGTGCCTTCCACGGCACGGCGGACACTACCGTTCCGACCCTCGGCTCGGAAAACATGTATAAGTCAATTTTGCGTGCGGGCGGCACGAAGATTACCTATACTGCCCTTGAGGGCATGGGGCATAATGTGTGGGATACTGTTTACGCAGACGAAGAAAACATGCAGTGGCTGTTTTCACATCGGCTTTCCGACAGAACAGAATAAATGATTAAAGGCGGCGGGAAAAATATAACCGAAAACGGAGACTTTTGAAAAGGGAAAAGGAGGGAGAACCGTGATAATAAATTATCCGTCGGGAGACACGGGCTTTGTGGAATATAAAAGAGCATTCTGCGTTACGGGGACCTTCTCCGCAGAGATATTTCCGATGGATTCTTTTCTTTGCGTGACCCT
>JAQXKW010000099.1 GCA_029010655.1 Clostridia bacterium
TACTATGAAAAGGACGAGCCGGAAATATCCGACTACGAGTACGATATGATGTTCCGCGAGCTTTCCGAGCTTGAGGCGGAATTCCCGGAGCTGGACGAGGAATCGTCCCCCACCCACAGGGTGGGCGGAAAAGCCGACGAAAAGTTCAAAAAGGTTCGCCACCCGGTGAAAATGGGATCGCTTACGGACGTTTTCTCCTTTGAAGAGCTGATTTCCTTCGTTGAAAAAACCACCTCTGCCTTAAAAGACGAGGGCGAAACCGAAATCGAATATACCGTTGAGCCGAAAATCGACGGTCTTTCCGTAGGTCTTACCTACGAAAAGGGAAAGCTCGTACTTGGCGCAACAAGGGGAAACGGAGTTGAGGGCGAGGACGTCACCCCCAACATTATGACAATAAAATCTATCCCCCACACTTTGCCGGAGCCTCTGGACCTTTGCGTTCGGGGCGAGGTCTATATGCCCCGTGCGGAGTTTGCCCGTCTTAACGCCGAAAAGGAAGCGGCGGGGGAAAAGCTGTGGGCAAACCCCCGCAACGCCGCCGCAGGCTCTCTGCGCCGTCTTGACGCGGCGGAAACGGGGGAGCGCGGTCTTGACATTTTCGTTTTCAACTATCAGTCCGGAAATCTTTATTCCGACGGGCACGCACCCGTATCTCATTCGGAGACCATAAACCGCCTGAAAGAGCTGGGCTTTCACACAATTGACATGCTGGACGTGACGGGAGACAGCGAAAAAATCGTTGAGGCGGTCAAAAGGCTGGGTGAGGCGAGAGACTCCCTCCCCAACGACATTGACGGCACGGTTATTAAAATCAATTCTCTGCGGCAGAGAACGGTGCTGGGCGAAAACACAAGCACGCCCAAATGGGCTGTGGCATACAAATTCCCTCCGGAGGAAAAGGAAACAAAGCTCCTTGACATTACGGTTCAGGTGGGAAGAACGGGAGTTCTGACCCCCACGGCGGAGCTTTCCCCCGTAAGACTTGCGGGAACCTCCGTTTCCCGTGCCACGCTTCACAACATTGACATTATAAGGCAGAAAGACATAAGAATAGGCGACACGGTTATCGTCCGCAAGGCGGGAGACATTATTCCCGAGGTAGTAGGCAGCGTTGCAAAGCTGCGTACAGGGAATGAAAAGATTTTCAGCTTTCCCGTTTTCTGCCCCTCCTGCGGCGAAAAGCTGGTTTACGATAAGGCTTTGTCCGACGAAGACAGAGAAAACGGCGACCCCGACGTCGAAGAAGAGGGCACCGTGCGCTGTATTAACGCCGCATGCCCCGCACAGCTTGAAAGACGGGTTATTCATTTTGCGTCCAAAAACGCCATGGGCATTGACGGAATGGGACCCAAGGCGGTAAAGCTTCTCTTGTCCGAGGGGTTAATCCGCTCCGTTGCGGATATTTACACGCTCCGACAGGAGGATTTGGCGGCTCTTCCCAGAATGGGCGAGCTTTCCGCAAAAAATCTCATTGAAGCCATTGAAAAATCAAAATCCTCCGGCGGAGAAAAGCTCCTTTTCGCTTTGGGAATTCGCCATATCGGAGAGGCGGCGTCCGCCGACATCTGCCGTAAATTCGGCGGAATTTATCCTCTGTTCGACGCATCGGAGGAGGAGCTTTGCACCGTTCCCGATGTAGGGGAAATTATGGCAAAATCCGTCGTAGACTTTTTCGCTCTGCCCGAAACGAGGGAGCTTATTGACAGGCTGTCAGATGCAGGTGTTGTAACCGAGGCTTTAGGCGGCACCCTTTCCGATAACGCCCTTGAGGGGCTTACCTTTGTGCTGACGGGCACGCTTACCACCCTGACCCGAAGCGAGGCTACGGAAAGACTGAAAAGAAAGGGCGCAAAGGTTGCGGGAAGCGTTTCAAAGAAAACCTCCTTTGTGGTTGCGGGAGAGGCGGCAGGCTCAAAGCTGGACCGTGCAAATCAGCTGGGCGTTCCCGTTCTGACGGAGCAACAGCTTTATGAAATGCTGGATAAATAGCGTGAAAATTACGTTGACCCGAGTCCTTCGTGCAGTTATTTCACGCCCAAATTCTCCTTAAAAATGGGACCCAACCCATTTTTGTTTCCTTTGGAAACACAGGAGAATTACATAACAATTTGCGCCGCCGCAGGGCGGCGGAATGGAGCTTATAATGAAAAAACTTCTGATTTTCGCACTCGCCCTGACAATGCTCCTTGTGTCCTGCAAGGGCAAAACAAATAATGCGGACACAACGGAAAACGGCACAACAGAGCCGCAGGCTACTGAAACCGTTACGGAGAAAGCCGCCGATTTCGACTTTGAAAACGCTTTGATTAACGGGTACTGCATTGTAAATATAGGCGGCACCGCAGAGATAGAATGGGAGTCCGACACGCTTATTCTCTCCCGCCCCTCCGTTGCCGAGGTCAACGGAAAAACCGTTACGGCAAAAGCAGAGGGAGTAACGCTGATAGGCTGTGAGGGCACGGACAAGGCGTACATTCTGTGCGTTCTCCCTGACGGGGAAACCCAGGACCCCATGGCAGGGACGCCTACCCTGCTTGAGGTGGGGCAAACCGCCTTCGTGGAGGGCTTCGGCGCAGCCGACGGGTATTCCTCAAGCAACACGGAGGCTGTGGCTCTTGAAGGCACAACCGTACGGGCAAAAGCCCCCGGATATGCGGTGGTGGACGTTTCAAACGTAAGTATGCCGAAATTTTTCAGCTTCTTGGTGTTTGACAGAACAACCGAGTAAAAATATTAATGCCAAAGAAAGGCAAGGAAATTTTATGGGATTCAAAAAAGACTTTATGTGGGGCGTGGGAAGCGCCGCTTATCAGATTGAGGGCGGAGCCTTTGAGGACGGAAAGGGTCCTTCAATATGGGACACCTTTACCCACGAGCCCGGGCACGTCAAGGACGACGACAACGGAGACATAGCCTGCGACCATTACCACAGATACGAGGAGGACGCCTCTCTCATTGCGGGGCTGGGACGCACCGTTTACAGATTTTCAATATGCTGGTCGAGAATTATTCCCGACGGGGACGGAGAGGTAAACCCCAAGGGTATAGATTTTTATAAGAGGCTTATTGACGCTCTCCTCTCCCGGGGAGTTACGCCCTGTATCGTGCTTTTCCATTGGGATCTGCCACAGGCTCTTGAGGACAGGGGCGGCTGGCTGAACCCGGAGTCTCCCATGTGGTTTAAGAGATACACGGAGGTCTGCGCCAAGGCCTTCGGCGACAAATGCAAGCTGTTCTTTACCTTTAACGAGCCCCAGTGCTTTATCGGCGAAGGCTACTACCACGGCGCAAATGCTCCGGGCAAAAAACTGCCCATGTCGGACATGATGCCCATGGTTCACAATGTTCTCATTGCACACGGTCTTTCCGTTACGGCGCTCCGTGAGCTTGTGCCCGGCGTAAAGGTAGGCTATGCGCCCACAACGGGCGGCACCGCCCCCATTACCGATTCTCCCGCCGATGTTGAGGCGGCAAGGCAGGCTCTGTTCCGCATTGACGAGGAATGGTGGATGTGGAATGTTCCTCTGTTCAGCGATCCCGTAATGCTGGGACACTACCCTGAGGAGGATCCCTTCTTCAAAAAGTACTGCGAATTCCTGCCGGAAAACTATATGGAGGATATGCGCACTATCTGTCAGCCTCTTGACTATTACGGTCAGAACATATACTACGCACATCTGTGGAAAATGGGCGAGGACGGAAATCCCGAATACGTGAAAAAGCCCACGGGCTATGCGAAATCCCTTATTAACTGGGCGGTAACGCCGCAGGCTCTGTACTGGGCTCCCAAGTTCCTCTATGAGAGATACAACACGCCCATTGTCATTACGGAAAACGGAATGGCGTGCCACGACGCCATATCTCTGGACGGAAAGGTTCACGACCCCAACCGTGTGGACTATATACACCGCTATCTGAGAGAGCTTCGCCGTGCCGTGGACGACGGCGTTGACGTTGCCGGGTACTTCCATTGGAGCTTTACGGATAATTTTGAGTGGTGCTCCGGCTATACTGACCGCTTCGGCATAGTTTACGTTGACTACGAAACCCAAAAGAGGATTCCCAAGGATTCTTATTATTTCTACAAGTCTGTTGTGGAATCAAACGGAGAAAATCTGTAATTGTCGGGTTTTATGTTCCTTTCTTTGGAAAGAAAGGAACCGAAAGAAACTTATAAATAACATGAACCCGCCTCCCGTGCTTCGGGAGGCGAGTTTCGGTTTATTAACAGGAACATCAAATAATCAGCTGGTTTTACCACGGTGCAGTTACCTCACCCTGTGTGCGGCTTCGCCGCCGTCTATATGCTGTTCGTTAGACTAATTCTTCATTCTTAATTTCCACCGCCGATATCTGCTAAAACGAGTACGCCGGGGTGACCTTTGCCACGGAAAACTCCTTTATTGCCTCTTCATCCACGGTGATTTTATCAAAATACCCCCGCAGCTTTTCCCTGTACGCCGCTTCCTTTACCGTGTCCGTAAAGCCGTCGAAAAAGTCGGAATTGGCGTTATCGTTCCACGCTCCCCCGACAAGCTCCAGCTTCAGGATAAAGCAGGTTCCGCTTTCCGTTTCAACCTTTACCGACTCGCCTATTTCGGCTTTCTGCGCCGCCGCAGTCAGCTTATAAAACACCTCGTCTCCGTAGGCTTCGTTTACGGCATAATAATATCCGTTTTCGTAATTCTTCAATTCGGAATACTCATCGTACAGGGTATAGAAATCCTCGCCCTCGGCGAGCTTTTTTTCAACCTCTGCCACTTTTTTGTCCTTTTCGGCTTTTACTGCCGAATCCAGCGGCTCCGTCTTATATATGCCGTTATCGTCTGTTACGTTATTCCCGTTTTCGTCGGTAACGTACTGATATGCGTTATTTATATAGATAAGCTGGAAACGGACATAGTTTTCGCTGTAATACTTTTCATAATCCCCGTCGGAAAGGGCTTCCTTTCCGCCCTCTCCGTAAAGATAGTCATACACCTTTGTGGACTTTGTTTCGTCCAGATATATGCTTTTGAGAATATCCGTATTAATCCCGTATTCCGACAGAACCGTGTTCATCATTTTCTCGCTTCCGTCGGCGTATTCCGTTATAAGGTCGGAAACGTAAGTCTCCACGCTTTTTTTCTCCGCCTGCGTTATTTTCAGCCCGTAATCCTCAAAAAGCTTCATGGCAACAAGGTTTGACTTGACGGACTCAAGCGTTACTGCATCAAAATACTGAGCCACGGTCATGCCGTCCTTTAATTCGCCGGACCAGCATTCGTCCGTATTGGAAACGTCCTCGTAGGAATAGATATACTGTCCCTTTGCACTGCTCGCCCAGTAATGGTACATGGCGGAGGTGACCCTCACTCCGTCAAGCTCCATTACAACAGGGGAGGTGTCATTCCCGCAGGAGGTAAAAAGAAACACGGATAGCGCCGCAAGCACGGCTGCTGCGGCTTTTTTTACGGTTCTAATCATCTTAGCTGTCTCTGTCTTTCATATAATTTGTAAGGAATTCGGAAATCGTGTCGCAGAGATCTCCGCCCGTTTGCTTTTTCATGGAAATCACGGCGAGAGTACCGAGCGTTACTCGGAAGGTGCCGGGCTTTCTTCCTTCTGCCGCTCTTACCGCAGAAAGGTCGGGGGACTCCGTTGCAAACACTACCTCTCTGTCCCTTTCCTCTATTTTGGTAAATCCCGCTTCAAGTCCCTGTCCCCTGACAAGGGCTATCCTGCAAAGGTTAAGAGCCGGGGAAGGCAGCTCGCCGAAGCGGTCGCAAAGCTCGTCGATCATATCGGAAAAATCGTCCTCGCATCTGATTTTGGCGATTTTCCTATACATTTCCATTCTTTGTGTGGAATCCTTAATATAATTCTTCGGCAAAAATGCGTCCACCCTGAGATTTACGGAGCACTCCTTCGGTGCGGCGGGCGTTTCGCCCTTTTCCTCCAGCACCGCCTCCTCTAAAAGCTTCATATACATATCGTAGCCCACAGCCTCCATATGCCCGTGCTGCTGGCTTCCCAAAAGGTTTCCCGCACCCCTTATTTCAAGGTCACGGAGCGCAATTTTGAAGCCTGCGCCGAAGGCGGCGTACTCCTTCATGGCACGGAGCCTTTTATCCGCCACCTCGGAAAGCTGTTTCATTTTGGGATATGTGAAATATGCGTAAGCCCTGCGGCTGGAGCGTCCCACTCTGCCTCTTATCTGGTGAAGCTGTGACAGACCGAAGCGGTCTGCGTTTTCGATAATAAGCGTATTGGCGTTGGGCACATCTACACCCGTTTCGATGATCGTTGTGCACACAAGCACGTCGATTTCGCCCCGCACCAGCGCCGCCCATATATCCTCAAGCTCGTCTCTGTCCATTCGCCCGTGGGCAACGGCAATTCGCGCCTCGGGAATCTCCGCCGAAAGCTTTCCCCGCAGGGTATAGAGATATTCAATATTGTTGTTAAGATAGAACACCTGACCGCCACGGCGGATTTCACGGCGCACCGCCTCGGCGATAATGCCGTCATCATGCTCCATAACGTAGGTCTGCACGGGGGAACGGAGCCCCGGCACGTCGTCAAGAATGCTCATGTCCAGAATTCCGCCCATTGCCATATTAAGGGTACGGGGGATAGGCGTTGCGGTAAGGGTCAGAAGGTCTGCTCCGATTGAGAGCTTTTTCAGCTTTTCCTTCTGTGCCACTCCGAAGCGCTGTTCCTCGTCAATAATTACAAGCCCCAAATCACGGAATTCTAT
>JAQXKW010000100.1 GCA_029010655.1 Clostridia bacterium
GCAATAGAATCCTCCTGCGACGAAACGGCGGCCGCCGTTGTATCCATGGGGGAAGAAAGAAAAATACTGTCAAACGTGGTTGCGTCTCAGGTGGAAACTCACGCCCTTTACGGCGGAGTGGTACCCGAGATTGCAAGCCGTGCCCATATTGAAGCCGTTTCCCCGGTGGTGCGCCGTGCAATTACGGAGGCGGGCATTTCCCTTTCGGACATTGAGGCTGTCGGCGTGACCTACTCCCCCGGGCTTATAGGCTGTCTTTTGGTAGGCGTAAACTTTGCAAAATCGCTGGCGCTGTCCCTTTGCGTGCCTCTCATTCCCGTGGATCACATAAAATCCCATACGGCGGCGGCATATATGACAAATCCCGAACTTCATGCGCCCTTTCTTTCACTTGTGGTGTCCGGCGGACACACTTCCCTTTACACCGTCCCCGAGCCGCACATTTTTAATGAAATCGGCGGCACAAGAGACGACGCCGCAGGCGAAGCCTTTGACAAGGTGGGCAGGGTTATGGGATTACCCTATCCCGGCGGCGCCGCAATGGACCGTTTGGCGGCGGAGGGCTTTGAAAACAGAGCATCTATGGATAAAGCCCATATGCTTTCCTTCCCCTCGCCGGCAATCAACGACGACACTCTCGATTTTTCCTTCAGCGGTTTGAAAACCGCCGTTGTAAACTATATTCACAATCTCCGTCAAAAGTCGGGGCTTTCCGACAGGGACGATATTCCCCATGAGATAAAGGCGGAAATTGCCGCCGCATTTACAAAGTCCGTAGTTGACGGAATATGCCTGAAGCTGGACATGGCACTAAGGCGCACGGGTGCGAAAGCTCTCGTTCTTGCAGGCGGTGTTGCCGCAAACTCACATCTTAGGCTGGGAGTTGAAAAAACCGCCGCAAAGCACGGCGTTTCTCTTTCAATCCCCCCTGTGTCCCTGTGCGGAGACAACGGCGTTATGGTAGGCGCACAGACGTACTACGAGTATATGGCAGGTATCAGAGGCGGCACGGATCTTAACGCCTATGCCTCGGGAGAAGGGGCGGCGGCTTTTGCCGCAATTCACAAAAAAGAGTGATTTTTGTCGAATTTTGGCTGTTGCATAAAATGAACGGCTGAAAACCGTGGCTATTATTTACACATGGCGAAAATCTTTCGTTTTGAACACTTGCCGAATAAGTTTTCCACAGTATTTTCCACAGGGTGTTCAAAACTCAACAATTACGGCGTTTACAGGTTTTCTGCAACTGAATATCTTCGGATAGGCATTCGAATAATACCAATTTATGCCAGAGAGCGCAGAGGCAAACGCCTATTTACATAATCGGGAGTCCAGATGAAAATTATACTGAAAAAATCCAAACAAACAATACCTGTTCCGCAAAGCGTTGTAACGGAATGGCTCGGTGCGTGCGACGGAAAGGAGCTGAAGGTACTGCTTTATATTCTCTCCTCTCCGGAGTTTGACGAGGACGAGCTTTGCGAGGAGCTTGACATAACAAAAAAAAGCCTCCGTTCTTCAATTGATTTCTGGGAGGAAAAGGGGATTTTTGAAAAGGCTCAGACCGCTTCAAAAACCACAAAGGCAAAGGCTGTAAAGTCCGGCAATATTACGGTAAAGCACGGGGCGCTGATGCGTGCCTCAGAGCTTCCCCGCTACACCTCCGAGGAAATCGCCGACTATCTGGAAAAAAACACGCAGACGGAAGCCCTGCTTATGGGCTGTCAGCAGTGCATAGGCAAGATTTTCAGCAAGGCGGAGGTTGAAGTGGTGGTAGGGCTGAAGGACTACCTGAAGCTTGACGACGATTACATACTTCTCCTTTTTTCCCACTGTGCAAAAATGGGAAAGAAATCTTTAAGATATATCGAAAAGCTGGCGGTGGGGCTTTTTGACGACGGTATTCTCGGCTACGACGAGCTGGACGAGCATCTTACCGCCATTGAGGAAGCCTTTAAGCTGGAAAAACAGCTCAGAAATCTGTTCGGCATAGGAAAGAGGGCCTTGACAAGCAAGGAAAAAACCGCTTTTGAAAAGTGGGCGGGAAAATGGAAAATGCCCTATGCGCTTATTGAACGTGCCTTTGAAATAACCGTGGAAAACACAGGCGGTGCGTCGGTTCCCTACTGCTCCGCCATACTTGAAAAGTGGTACAGCAACGGATATACCACCGTTGAGGAGGTGGACGCCGCCCTGCTTGAATACAAGCACGACAAGGAGGGCGCCAAGGACAAAAAGGGCAGCTTTGAAACGGACGATTTCTTTGAAGCGGCTCTGAAGCGTTCATACGGAACAAACAACTGACAGGCACCGGAAAGGACAGCTATGAAGAACTATTATAAGGAAGTCAGCGACGCATTCCTTGAGAAGCGTGAGCGTGCAATACGGGACAGCGAAGAAAAAAAGGAATTTCTCCGTGAAAAAATTCCCGAGGTGAAAAAAATAGACGCTCTTCTTGCAAAAACAGGCTCAGCCGTTATCGCCGCCGCCATGGGCGGAGGGGAGGGCTTTTCCGAAAAGCTCTCGGAAATCCGTCGGGAAAACGAAGAACTGACCGCACGCCGCCGTGCGATTCTCCGTGAAAACGGCTATCCCGAGGACTATTCCGACGTGAAATTTGAATGTCCCCTATGCTCCGACACGGGCTTTGTGGGAATCAACATGTGCTCATGCATGAAAAGAGCCGTTTCGGACGCGCGGCTCGCCGATTCGGATATGGGAAAGCTTGCCGCAACCCAGAGCTTTGACAGCTTTTCCCTGAAATACTACAAGGGAAAGGAGCTTGAGGCGGCGCAGTTCAATTACAATGCGCTGAAGGGCTTTGCGGAGAATTTCAGCTCCGAAACATACGAAAACCGGCTTCTTATGGGTGCAACGGGGCTCGGCAAAACCCATCTTTCCACGGCTGTAGGAGTTACTGTTATCCGCCGTGGCTTTGACGTAATATACAAAACCGTTCAGTCCATGCTTGAGGATTTTGAAACGGCTCAGTTCCGGGGAGGCGACCCGGAGGATTTGCGCCGCTACTACGACTGCGATTTGCTGATTGTGGACGATCTTGGAGTTGAGCTTTCAAATCAGTTCACCGTAGCCTGCCTTTACAACGTGATAAATTCAAGAATAAATTCAAGACGGTGCACCCTTATAAGCACAAATCTCACACAGTCCGAGCTTAGACAAAAATACGAGGACCGTATAACAAGCCGTCTTTTCGGAGAATACAAGCCAATGCTGTTTTCGGGCGTTGACATAAGACGGCAGAAATTGCAGGAGAATAATACATAATGAAAAAACTGATTTCGGCATTGCTTATCCTGTCCCTTCTTATGACGGCTGTGTCCCTTGCGGGCTGCGGCACCACAAAGGAATGCGAATACGACAGCTTTATTGACACCCTGAAAGGCGCGGACACCGTTACCGCCTGCATTTACGGCGACGAGGAGGTTTACTACGACCTTGACGTAACGGACGAATTTACCGAGCTTTTTAACGGCGAATTCGTAAAATCCGACTTCAAAAACGGCAATAAGCTGTTGACCGTGACCGTATCCATGCAGTATGAAATCTGCTTTTTCGAGGACGGCTGCGCCATGATATACTACGGCTTCTGCGGCGTTTTTGACAGCGACAGGCAGTATTATTCCTATAAGCTGGACGGCGGCATTAACGCGCTGACGGAGTATATACTCAGTAACGGAACAATCTCCGAGCAAGAGGATAAATAATCATTATAAAACAAAGCGAAAAAGCGGGTCGTTACAGGGAAAATCCCTGTAACGACCCGCTTTTATTTATCGGTTTAGTATTTTCCGCCGGGATTTACAGAATTACTGTCTCCCCGTGGGGCTCTCTGTTAGGTGGGCAGAGATATACGTCCACTGCCGCATCGCTTTTCTCCTTATCGCAGAATATAACCCATGCGGTAAGGGGACAGTCCGTCATTTTCTCCGTTACGGGAATATAATATGTATAATGCCCGTCGGCACGCGCCACGGGGGCTTCCCACGGGTTTGCGGGATAGGAGGGCGCTCTGTCGGGCGCGCCCGCAAAGCCGTCGGGCGTTTCTACGGCGGCGTACGCTCTCTCGTTGCCGCACAGCCCCTCAATTCCTATTGCCAAATAAGCTTCGGGGATAAAGTCTTCCTTTTTTATCGTAAAGTCCAGCTTTACCGCCTTTTGGGGAGTGAGAATTTGCGGCGGGGGCAGGAGATTATTGACACGGGGATTTTCAAGCTTTATTTCTTTCCCATCTTTTATAAGGGAAATTCGGTAAATTCTGTCAAGGGGGTCGGGCATACGCAGAAATCTTACCTTGCCGCCCACCTTATA
>JAQXKW010000101.1 GCA_029010655.1 Clostridia bacterium
TCTCGGAGAGCTCAGCCTTGAAAGCCGCAAGCTCCTCATCGGTGTGGGGCTTGTAGTTTTCAATGATTTCCGAAAGCTCAAAATCGGTTTTTGCTTCGTCTGCGGCAAACGACGGAACTATCATCAATGCCGTAAGAAGCGTGCATAAAAGCAGTGAAATTGTGCGTTTCATAATGTTGTCTCCTTTCAGAATTTTAATAAATTATTTCACGGTGTTACATTCTATGCAACATCGGAGCGCAATCATCGTTCGGCTTTTTCTAATAAGCTCCCCAAAGTCAGTCTATTAAATATATTAAAAAACCGTTAAATATATTTGTGTATTCAGACATCGGTGATCAAGCGTTTTTTTGTTTTCATCTCTATTTTATTTTATATCATGACTTTTGCGAATAATGTCAAAATTTGACAGCAATAATTATTTAACAAAACCTATGCAAGAATGAAAAAATTATAGATTTCCCTCAAGATATACCTTTATACGGTGCGTGGACGAAGAGCGACAGCAGACCGTAGGGCGGTGGCTTGCTGCCGCCGTTTCTTTCGATTTTTACTTAATATCCGTCAACAAGATTAACATAAGGTTTATTTCCCGTGAAGAAAGCCGCAAATCTCACGCAAAGCGGCGGCAGCAGACAGCGCCCTACGGTATTGCTTACACATATTTCGCTGATATAAAGAACATCAAACCGCTTGTAGAGATTGCCACGGGTGCTTGCACCCTCGCAATGACAGCAGGGGGCGTGCCGCCCCCTGCTGTGCGGCGGCTTCGTCGCCGTATATTCGCCGGCTCATTGTTCCATATAATATCTGCAAATCGGTTTTCAATTACGCCCATTTTCAATTCTGTCATGTGACCTCTTTTTGTCTATCATAATAGACTGTAAATGCAGTCTATCACCAATAGACAAGTTTGTCAACTACTTTTCTGAAATTTTTGTAAACATTAAGAAAAAATCACAAAATATGCAAATAATCACGTGGCTGACAGCAAAAAAAGACCAACTATGCTGTAACAGTTTAAGTACGGTGCGTAGACAGAAAGTGACAGCAGACCGGTAGGGGCGATTCACAAATCGCCCGAAACATAATGTGCCATCAAACCGCTTGCAGAGATTGCCGAGGGTACTTGTACCCCTGCAATGACAGAAGCGGAGCGCGGCTCCGCTTCTGTGGGCGGCTTCGCCGCCAAATACTGTTTATTTTATCCCAACGACAAAAGCGGAGCTATGCTCCGCTTTTGTTCGCTGTATTCGCCGCCGTATACGCCAGCCGCTAGCCGCTAACAGCTAAACAGGGCTGACGCATTTGCGTCAGCCCTGTTTTTTCTATTCAACCGTTTTGGTCCATTCGATACAGTCCCGCACCCAGCTTGCCACGTGGGGATCGTTGAGGACGGGGTTTCCGTTATCAACCTCTCCGTTTGAAACGGACATTCCGTGGGGTCCCTTTGGATAAATATGTAGCTCCGTGGGAACTCTTTTTGCTATCAGCGCCGACGCCAAAAGCATGGAGTTTTCCACGGGCACGCAGTCGTCCTCCTCTGTCTGCCAAATAAAATGGGGAACGGTGTCCTCCGTTACCTGCTTTTCAAGGGAATATGCGTCCATTGCCTCCTGAGAGGGCTCGGATGTGCCGCAGATTACGTTTCTGCAAGTCTCGTGGGAGAATTCGCCCAAGGTGGTGACGGGATAAGAAAGAATAACTCCGGCAGGGCGGTTTTCGCCCTTTTTCATTCCTTCAAATGCCGCCCAGTCTCTGTTCCAGAAGGTACCGACAGAGCCGGAAAGGTGTCCCCCTGCGGAAAAGCCGCAGACGAATATTCTTTCGGGGTTTATGTTATATTTTTCGGCGTTCCGGCGGATATGGGCTATTGCCATGGATACGTCTACTACGGGACGGGGAAAGGCGGCTCCGCCCTCGCCCTCGCCTATGGAATAATACAGAATAAAGGCGTTAAACCCATGCGCGAGAAACTGCTTCGCCACAGGCTCCGCCTCTCTTTCTGCATGGAACACGTATGCGCCGCCGGGAAGCACTATTACTGCGTCGCGGGGCTTTATGTAGGACATATCTCCGTCTCTTTTCGACACGAGCGTTTCCAGACGGACAGACATATCTCCCTCTTTTTCTCTTAAATAAATCGTTTCGCAAAGCATCTTTTCAGGCTCCTTTCGTGATGACTCAATAATACAATAATCCCCGGTCTTTGTCAATGAAAACCGAGGACTTTTTTATGCTCATCTTTTGGGGGAGTCCGACTCTCCCAAAATATAATCTATGCTTACGTTATAAAAGCGGGAAAGCTTTATAAGTATTGACGTGGGTATGTCGTTTTCGCCGGTTTCGTATTTGGAATACCCCGTCTGAGACATACCGAGTATTTTAGCAAGCTGCGTCTGGGTCAGGTCTCTGTCTTCTCTTAAATCTCTTATTCTTTTATACATTTCCACCTCTCAGTATTATATTGGGTATAAATATTATATTTTATCTGTTTCGGGGTCTTGACTTTTAACCTAAAACAGATTATAATGTCGAAGAAACACTACTATTTGCGAAAAGGTCTCATGGATATGGTTTTATTTGTGCCGTATATTATAGCAGTACTGATTTTTTCGGGCATTATCGGGCTTTTTTCATGGGTTTTCAATACTAATTTGGTTCCCCTGCTTTCCGTTATGTTTATGATTTTTGCGGTAGTTTTTACCGTAATTTCCGTTATAATGGGCGACAAAAAAACGGAGGAAAGCACGGAGATAAGAAAAACGGGAATTATTCTTGCTGTGGTGAACATTATTCTGATGATAGCGTCCATATTTCTTTTCTCCCGTTAATACCGATTTTCCCCCGAGGAAAGGCGGCAGAGCAATTCTATAAACGCTTAAAAGACCGTTTCGGCAAAAATGCCGGACGGGCTTTTGTCTTTTTTTCGTTTTTTTTGCTTTTTTTCCTTAAATTATTATTTACAAAGCGTGAAAAAGGTTGTATAATGTACGTTGGTATGGTCGCATACCATGCGAAAATATGATTTCATAAAAAATTCACATATATTCAGGAGGAATTTTCATGGCAAGAAGAAAAGTTTCCATGGACGGTAACACCGCCGCCGCGCATGTATCCTATGCGTTTACGGAAGTTGCCGCAATCTATCCCATCACACCCTCGTCTCCCATGGCTGAGGTAACCGACACCTGGTCCGCTACGAATAAGAATATATTCGGCGAGCCTGCAAAGAACATTTTCGGCGAAAATGTTAAGGTTATGGAGATGCAGTCTGAGGCGGGTGCCGCAGGTGCTGTTCACGGCTCTCTGGCAGCCGGTGCTCTCACCACTACCTACACCGCTTCTCAGGGTCTCTTACTTATGATCCCCAACATGTATAAGATCGCAGGCGAGCTTCTTCCCTGCGTTATCCACGTTTCCGCACGTTGCGTTGCGTCCCATGCGCTGAACATTTTCGGCGACCATTCCGACGTTTACGCTTGCCGTCAGACCGGCTTTGCAATGCTGGCTGAGTCCAACCCTCAGGAGGTTATGGACTTGGGTGCGGTTGCTCACCTTGCAACTATTGAGGGCAGAGTTCCTTTCCTGAACTTCTTCGACGGTTTCCGTACCTCCCACGAGATTCAGAAAATCGAGGCATGGGACTATGAGGACCTGAAGGAAATGGTAGACATGGACGCAATTCAGGCGTTCAGAGCACGTGCAATCAACCCCGAGCACCCCGTTCTCCGCGGCTCCGCTGAAAACGGCGACATCTTCTTCCAGCACAGAGAAGCCTGCAACGCTTACTATGACGCACTTCCCGCAATCGTTGAGAAGTACATGGACAAGGTAAACGAGAAGCTTGGCACCGATTACAAGCCCTTCAACTACTACGGCGCACCCGATGCTGACCGTGTTATCATCGCTATGGGCTCCATCTGCGACGTTGCTGAGGAAGTTATCGACTACATGAACGCCGCAGGCGAAAAGGTCGGACTTATCAAGGTTCGCCTTTACAGACCCTTCGTTGCTGAGAACCTTATTAAAGCTATTCCCGAAACCGTAAAGAAAATTGCGGTTCTCGACAGAACAAAGGAGCCCGGCGCGCTGGGCGAGCCTCTGTATCTTGACGTTGTTACCGCTCTTGCTTCCAAGGGTGTAAACAACATTAAGGTTGTAGGCGGCCGTTACGGTCTCGGCTCCAAGGATACAACTCCCGCTTCCGTATTTGCGGTTTACGACAATCTTGCAAAGGACGCGCCCAAGAACAACTTCACAATCGGTATCGTGGACGATGTTACCGGTCTTTCCCTTGAGGAAAAGCCCGCTCCCGACACGGCTCCAGCAGGCACTATCGCATGCAAGTTCTGGGGTCTGGGCGGCGACGGTACTGTGGGCGCAAACAAGAACTCCATCAAGATTATCGGCGACCACACCGACAAGTACATTCAGGCATACTTCCAGTATGACTCCAAGAAGACCGGCGGTGTAACGATTTCTCACCTCCGCTTCGGCGACAAGCCCATTAAGAGCCCCTACTACATCACAAAGGCTAACTTTGTTGCATGTCACAACCCTGCATACATTCTCAAGGGCTTCAAGATTGTCAACGACGTTAAGCCCGGCGGCACCTTCCTGCTTGACTGCACATGGACTCCCGAGGAGCTTGACGCTCATCTGCCCGCATCCGTTAAGTCCTACATTGCAAACAACGACATTAACTTCTATATCATCAATGCCGGCGCTATCGCAAAGAACGAAGTGGGCAACATGAAGGTTAAGAACACAATCCTTCAGGCCGCATTCTTCAAGCTGGCTGAGATTATGCCCCTTGACGAGGCTGTGGGATATATGAAGTACATGGCAACCAAGTCTTACTCCAAGTTCGGCGAAGACGTTGTTGCACAGAACCACAAGGCAATCGACATGGGCGCTGACGCACTTGTAAAGGTTGACGTTCCCGCTTCATGGAAGAACGCAGGCGAAACTGCTGCCGACGCTCCCGCAGTAGGCGACAGAAAAGAGCTTGTTGACTTTGTTAATAA
Source organism: Clostridia bacterium (assembly GCA_029010655.1). Taxonomy (GTDB): domain Bacteria; phylum Bacillota; class Clostridia; order Oscillospirales; family CAG-272; genus Avispirillum. Next base: position 5,031 of record JAQXKW010000101.1, read on the forward strand.
CATCGTTACCCCCGTGGGCAAGATGGACGGCGACAGCCTGCCCGTATCCGCATTCAAGGATATGGCAGACGGTACGTTCCCCCAGGGCGCCGCAGCATTTGAAAAGAGAGGCGTTGCCGCATTCGCTCCTATCTGGCACGACAACGGCTGTATCCAGTGTAACTCCTGTGCATTCGTTTGTCCTCACGCCGCAATCCGTCCCTTCGCTATGACTGCGGACGAAGCAGCAAAGGCTCCCGCAACCACAGAGTTTGCCGCAAAGCCCGTTATAAAGACCGAGTACAAGTTCACAATGGCTGTAAGCCCCATGGACTGTATGGGCTGTACCCTTTGCGTAAAGGCTTGTCCCGTAGCAAAGAAGAATCCCGAAAACGCTCCTATCGCTATGGCTCCTCAGGCGGCTGCTCTCTATCAGCAGGCTGCATTCGACTATGCGGTTAAGAACGTAGCTGAAAAGCCCGAGCTTATCAACACAACCGTTAAGGGAAGCCAGTTCAAGCAGCCCCTGCTTGAGTTCTCCGGCTCCTGCGCAGGCTGTGCGGAAACTTCATACGCACGTCTCATTACTCAGCTCTTCGGCGAGAGAATGTATATCTCCAACGCAACCGGATGTTCCTCCATTTGGGGCGGCTCTGCACCTGCTACGCCTTACACAGTAAACCGTGAGACAGGCAAGGGTCCCGCATGGGCAAACTCCCTGTTCGAGGATAACGCTGAGCACGGTCTCGGTATGGCTCTCGGTCAGAAGACTATCCGTGAAAAGCTTATCGGTTACGTAAAACAGCTTCTTGACATCGTTTCCGACGATGAGAAGAAGGCAGTTATCAACGCTTATCTCGAGACCCTTGACGATGGCGAGGCTAACACCAAGGCTACCAAGGCTCTCGTTGAGATGCTGGAGGGCTGCAAGTGCGACTGCTGTGCAGACCTGAAGGCTAAGATTCTCGCTGAGAAGGACTACCTCTCCAAGAAGTCCGTATGGATCTTCGGCGGCGACGGCTGGGCATACGACATCGGCTTCGGCGGTCTTGACCACGTGCTCGCTTCCGGCGAGGATGTAAACGTAATGGTATTCGATACAGAGGTTTACTCCAACACCGGCGGTCAGGCGTCCAAGGCTTCCAATATCGGTCAGGTTGCACAGTTTGCGGCGGCAGGTAAGGCTATCGGCAAGAAGAATCTTGCTGAAATCGCAATGTCCTACGGCTATGTATACGTTGCACAGATCGCTATGGGCGCTGATATGAACCAGACCCTCAAGGCAATGAAGGAAGCTGAAGCATACCACGGACCTTCTCTGATTATCGGCTACGCTCCCTGCGAGATGCACGGTATCAAGAAGGGCGGCATGCAGAACTGCCAGCTCGAAATGAAGAAGGCAGTTGAGGCAGGCTACTGGCATATGTTCAGATACGATCCTACCAAGGAAGCTAACAAGCTGTCTATCGACTCTAAGGAGCCTACGGCAGATTATCAGGAATTCATCAAGAACGAGGCCCGTTACGCTCGCCTCGCACAGTCCTTCCCCGAAAGATCAGCTGAGCTGTTCGCTAAGGCCGAGGCTGCTGCAAAGGCTAAATACGACCGTCTCCAGAAGATGGGTAAACTGTACGAGTAATTTAATTTAGTTTCTTATGGCGCTTTCTCCCAAAAGAAAGCGCCGCAAAGAAACTTAACAAACAACACGGGTGTGCCGATTCGGGCACACCCGTGTTGTTATGTTATAAGTTATTTTTAAGTTTACCCCAAAAACAAACGGTACAGTGTACCCATACGGGGTATCGCAGTTACTTTATCTATTTATATATATCCCTTTGTTAAAGTTTTTGCCCGCTTTTTTCAAAAAGCGGCGGGGTGCGGGGCAGAGCCCCGTAATAAACGGGGTGCGGGGCAGAGCCCCGAATTAAGCGGGGTGCGGGGCGGAGCCCCGAAATAAACGGGGTGCGGGGCAGAGCCCCGAATAGATATAGAAACAGGCGCATCCGGAGATGCGCCTGTTAGTCCCGCTGTGCCGTTGCACAGTAAATTTAGAACCCTGCTCTCGCAAGGCGGTGCTCTTACCTTGAGTTTCGCGCTTCCAACGTCCGATAAAGCTGTCAAAAGAGAGAATTATCGGGAGGCCTGCATCCTGCTCTCGGCTTGGGCTCCTTTAATCAATTGTGGGTTCAACATATACTGCCTCACGCACACAGCAGGCTATGTGCATTAATTATTCGGCGTTGCCGTCGCCGGGTTCCATATCGTAGTCGATGTCGGCAAATTCGTCGTCGAAGATGTCGGCAACTCTGTCGAACTCCTCGTCGTCTTCGATGGAAACGAGAACTTCCTCCTCCTCGCCCTCCTCGTTAGTTTCGGTTTCACTGCGGAGAACGATGTATTCCTCAGGCTCAGAGCCGTCGTCGGTGCAGGGAACGAGAGCATAATAAAGAACATCGTCAACCTCAACGGAGCCGATTATTTCGTAATCCTTTTCAACGCCCTCTTCGTCTGTCAGAGTGACAATATCGTCGCCTTCATAGATTTCATTGTCTGCCATAATATAATCCGTGCCTTTCATAATATTTGCACCGAAGGTGCAAAATCACATAGAAAATCCGCTTATTTTCGTCCTTTGCGGCGGTTTCCCGTGTGCTTATTGTATGAGTTATCCTCTGTTATTATTCTATACGAATGCGTTATTTTTGTCAAGAGTTTTTTGTCACATAGAAATTTCCATAGACTTTATCTTGTCACGCAGATATGCCGCTTCCTCGAACCGCAGCTCCATTGCTGCTTTTTTCATTTCCGCACGCAGTTTTTCGATAACGTCCTCTTTCTTTTCTTCCTTTTGCTTTTTCCCACGCTTTGCGGACGTATCCTTTGCGCCGATTTCAATCAGATTACTGATATTCTTCTTGATTGTGGTGGGAGTGATGCCGTGCTCCTCATTGTATTTTCTCTGAATTTCACGGCGGCGCTCCGTCTCGTCAATGGCAACCTTCATGGAATCGGTAATGCTGTCGGCGTACATTATAACCTTGCCGCCCACATTTCTTGCCGCTCTGCCGATAGTCTGAATAAGCGACTGAGAGCTTCGGAGAAAGCCCTCCTTGTCTGCGTCTAAAATCGCTACAAGCGTAACCTCGGGCAGATCGATTCCCTCGCGGAGCAGATTAATTCCCACAAGAACGTCAAAAACTCCCATTCTCAGATCCCGAAGCAGCTCCTGCCGCTCCATGGTTTCCACGTTGTGATGAATATATTTCACCTTTATGTCCTGAGCGTCCAGGTATTCGGTGAGATCCTCCGCCATTTTCTTGGTGAGAGTGGTAACGAGAACTCTCTCGCCCCGTGCCGTGCGCTGCTTTATCTCGCCGATAAGGTCGTCTACCTGAGTTTCCACGGGGCGAACCTCTATTTCCGGGTCAAGCAGACCCGTGGGGCGGATAATCTGCTCCACGATTTGGTCGGCGTGCCGTTTTTCGTATTCCGCAGGGGTGGCGGAAACGGCTACAACCTGATTAAGCTTTGATTCAAATTCTTCAAAGCTCTGAGGCCTGTTGTCAAGGGCAGAGGGCAGACGGAAGCCGTAGTCAATAAGATTTTGCTTTCTCGCACGGTCTCCGCCGAACATTCCCCTGACCTGCGGGATTGTTACGTGGGACTCGTCGATAAACAAAAGATAATCCTTGGGGAAATAGTCCAAAAGACAAAACGGAGTGGAGCCTGCGGGTCTGCGGGCAAAAATTCTGGAATAGTTCTCAATTCCCGAGCAAAAGCCTACCTCCCGAAGCATTTCAAGGTCGTATCTTGTGCGCTCCTCTATTCTCTGGGCTTCAATGAGCTTTCCGCGGTCGGTAAAATATTTTACCCTTTCCTCCATTTCCTCCTCAATCTCCCGCAGAGCTTCCTCCCTGTGCTGTGCAGAGGTTACGTAGTGGTTGGCGGGATATACGGCGGCGTAATTCACAAACTGAAATACCTTGCCCGTAAGGGGGTCAAATTCGGAAATCCTGTCTATTTCGTCTCCGAAAAACTCAATTCTTATTGCTCTGTTGGACTGGCTGGCAGGGAATACCTCCAGAGTGTCGCCCTTCATGCGGAAGGTGCCTCGGACGAAGGAAAAGTCGTTTCTGTCGTAGCTTACGGAAATCAGCTTTCTGGCAAGGTCGTCACGGTCCATAACCATTCCCGGGCGCAAAGCCGTTACCTGAGAGGAATATTCCTCCGGGGGACCAAGCGAAAAAATGCAGGAAACGGAGGCGACGATAATAACGTCACGCCGCTCGAAAAGCGCGCTTGTGGCGCTGTGGCGGAGCTTGTCTATTTCGTCGTTTACCGACGAATCCTTTTCAATATACATGTCCTTTCCGGGCACATACGCCTCCGGCTGATAGTAGTCGTAGTAGGAGACAAAATATTCAACCGCATTGTCGGGAAAAAATTCACGGAACTCACAGCACAGCTGTGCCGCAAGGGTTTTATTGTGGGCAAGTACCAGCGTGGGACGGTTCACGTTTGCAATGACGTTTGCCATAGTAAAGGTCTTTCCCGAGCCTGTAACGCCCATAAGCGTCTGCCAGCGTTCACCGGCTTCAATTCCCGCCGACAGCTTGTCTATTGCCTGCGGCTGATCACCTGTGGGCTTGTAGCTTGAATGTAAAATAAACTTGTCCGGCATATTCCCGGTCCTTTCA
>JAQXKW010000102.1 GCA_029010655.1 Clostridia bacterium
TCCTTGTTGTCCGCATACAGGTCGTATTCCTCGAATTTGCTCATTTGGTACGGAGTGTACCCGGAATTAAGATAAAGCTCTCTCAGCTTAAAGGTTATTTTCTCGCTGTTCGACAGCACGTTTTCATTTATTATCATTGGCGTTCTCCGTTTCCTCCAGCTTTTTAATGGCGGTTTTATAGCCGCCGTCCCCGTACGCGAGGCATCTGTTCACACGGCTGATTGTCGCCGTGCTGATGCTGTATTTCTCTGCGATTTTCTGATAGCTGTATCCTTTTGACAAAAGGATTGCCGTGTCAAACCGCTGTGACATATCCTGTATTTCTCTTATGGTGCATAAATCCTCGAAAAATGCTCTGCATTCCTCCGGGGAATTGATTGCGGCTATGGTACGGAAAAGTCTTTCCGTTGATTCGTTATGAAAATCCGGCATGTTTTTCTCCTTTTCTTCGGGCAAGGCTTTGCATAAGGTTTTTCCCGATTTTAATTAAGATTTTTCAGCCTTTTCGCCCGAATTGCTTTTATGCTAATACTTTATCACTCTAAAGTGATAAAGTCAAGGGCTATTTTCACGTTTATGCACCGAAACGGGAGAAAAAATATAGTATATTTGCATAATTTCAAAATTTTGTCATAATTTTATCAAAAAAATTTCTAAAACTATTGATTTTATTTTAATGTGAGTATATAATTTCCTTGTGAGATAGAGGCGCGGTTTTTATGAGTAGCGTGGAAAACGGACGGGTATCCGCACGCAAAAGGAAAAGCCGCCGAAGTGCCGCAGGCTGCCCGAGCCTGCTTCGCTGGTCCGCCGCAGAATATGCTGCGGACTGTCACATGGTTTGTGGAGCGCTATCACCCGTTTTGTATTATTTCGTGGTGGCGTTTCGCCGTCACGATTTTTTATTTTTCAGGAGGAAATACACCATGACAAAGTCCAAAAGACTTTTTGCGGTGGGCCTCATCGTGATCATTATCACCGCCCTGCTGTCGGTATCCGTTATGGCTGCCGACGAGGAAGCGATTGATTTGACAAATCCCGATGCCGCCGCAGAGTATGTCGACAGCTATGCCGACAATCTGGCAGAGGACGAAAATTTTGAGGAGAATATTGAAACAGCGCTGGGCACCGTACGTGAAAGCGTTCCGGCGTACGCTACTATTCTCTCCATTCTGCCTCCCCTTATCGCCATTGTTCTGGCGCTTATCACCAAAGAGGTTTACTCTTCCCTTTTCATCGGTATTCTTGCCGGAGGGCTTATTTATTCAAGGCTGAATCTTGAAACCACAATGGTTCATGTGTTCAAGGAAGGCTTTATCGATACCGTTGCAGATTCCTACAATATCGGTATTATTATCTTCCTTGTTCTGCTGGGCGCTCTTGTGGCTATGATGAACAAGACCGGCGGCTCCGCCGCTTTCGGTCGCTGGACCTCAAAGCACATTAAGACAAGAGTGGGCGCACAGCTTGCAACAGTTGCTCTGGGCGTGCTTATCTTCGTTGACGACTATTTTAACTGTCTGACCGTGGGCTCCGTTATGCGCCCCGTTACGGACCGCAACAAAATAAGCCGCGCAAAGCTCTCCTACCTTATCGACGCAACGGCGGCTCCCATCTGCATTATCGCTCCCATTTCTTCATGGGCGGCGGCAGTTGCCGGCTTTGCCAAGGGCGCAGGCTCTACAAGCGGTATGTCCCTGTTTATTCAGGCAATACCATACAACTTCTATGCGCTTCTTACCATCGCCATGATGATATTCATCGCCGTTTCCAATTTCGACTACGGCCCCATGAAAAAGCATGAGACAAACGCCGCAAACGGCGACCTGTTTACCACCGGCAATGACTTCGCCGAGGCGAAAGAAGAACAGGTGGGAACAAAAGGCAAGGTTTGCGACCTTGTTATCCCCGTGGTTGTTCTTATCGTATGCTGTGTATTCGGCATGATTTACTCCGGCGGATTCTTCGACTCCGAAAGCGGAAATTACATGGACTTCATTACCTCCTTCTCCGAAAGCGACGCTTCGGTAGGTCTTGTATTCGGTTCATTTATAACACTTGTTATCTCCGTTATCTACTTTATGTGCCGCCGTGTTATCTCCTTCAAGGACTGCATGGACGCTATTCCCGAGGGCTTCAAGGCAATGGTTCCCGCAATCCTTATTCTGGTTTGCGCATGGACCCTTAAAACCATGACCGACTCTCTTGGCGCAAAGGTTTGCATTTCTCAGTTCATTGAGAGCCGTGCTGCCGGACTTCAGTCCTTCCTGCCCGCAATCATCTTTGTGATTGCAGTAGGACTTTCCTTTGCAACAGGTACCTCTTGGGGCACATTCGGAATTCTTATTCCCATCGTTCTCTCCGTATTCAGCGGCACAGACGGAAACATTACGATTATCGCAGTTTCCGCATGTATGGCAGGTGCGGTTTGCGGCGACCACTGCTCTCCTATCTCAGACACCACTATTATGGCGTCGGCGGGCGCGCAGTGCAACCACATAAATCACGTCTCCACCCAGTTGCCGTATGCGCTTACCGTTGCGGCGGTTTCCTTCGTGTCCTACGTGATAGCGGGATTTGTCCGTCAGTGGTATATCTCTCTTCCCATAGCTCTGGTTCTCATGCTGGCAACTTTGTTCGTGCTGAAATCCGTTCTGGGAAAGAAGAAAGCGTAAATAAAGCATTACATAAACAAAAAAGTCTGCTCAGGCAGACTTTTTTGTTTATGTAATAAGACTGAGCGGTATGCGAGGCTCTGCCTCGCACTCCGCTCAGTACCTTTTTTGAAAAAAAGGTACTGAGAACCCCAAAAAACTTTAATAAAAAGAAATACTGATGAATCGGAGCATACTATACAAATCGCCTGAACGAGGCGACTCACCGTTTAACTCTGTGTTCTCTCTGCCAGCTTTTCTCTTATTCTGTTCTCGGTACTTTGCAGGGTTTCTTTAATTTTCAAAACTCCGAAAAGGCGCTGTCTCAAATATTCGATAAGTGAACACACGGTGTAGACAGCCGCTGATGTCAGTATGACCGCAAACAGCATCACAGCCGGGTGGAGGCGGGCAAAGCCGGAGAATGCGTCCTTCAGAACAAGGTTAAACAGCAGCGGCGCAGTATGGATTATATATACGCCGAAGGTAAGCGAGCCTGCGGTTTTAAGAAGCCTTTTGCACCGCACGTTCTCAATTCTGACAAAAAGCACAAACAGGCATACGGAATTCAGTATAACCGCCGGAGACAGATAGCCCACCAGCTTATCGGCAATTACGCTCAAAAGCCTCGGTGCGTCCGGCATCATTGAAGCGGCGGTCCCTATCAGCCAAACGGTTACCGTACTTGCCGCAAAACACATGAGAAAATACCTTGACTTTACCTTCGGAAAACAGCCGTATTCCTTAAAATACGCTCCCATAAGGTAAAACACAGCCAGCATTAAAGTACTGTTAATCAGCGAAAAACCCCAGGAAAGCATGTTGTTTGCAAGCGTCAGCGCCGCACACAGAGCCAAAAGAAATACGGTTAAGTAAGCAAGACGGCGGCGGGGCAGTTTCTTTACGGCAAAGTTCAGCAGAGGCATAAGGAAGAAAAGAAGAAAATATGCTCTGAAATACCACCGTGACGAAGAACATGTCACAGGAAGCAGAGCCTCTGAAATCTCCGCTTTCGTCACCGAGCCCGGCATTGCAAAATAAAACACCGAAACAACGATCACGTTATATAATACTACCTCAAGCCAAAGAAGCAGGAGATTGGAATATCTGTGTTTTGCGTTTAATCCCACGTACCCGGATATAAGCGCATAACAGTTTACACAGCAAAACAGAGCGATGTTAAGAAAATTCACTACCGCAAAGCGTACGGGATCGCTTTCGCATGCCGTGAGCACTCCCCCTTGGTTAAGTATATGCAGGGTGCATATCATCAGCATTGACAGTATTCGCAGAATATCTATACCGTAGTTATGCTTTTGCGGCAAAGGGGACGCTGTTTTACTGATACATACGGCATCCTTGCTCATTTTTCGGAATTAAGTCTTTCGCCCACGGCGCCGCCGGGGTGAATAACGGCAAACTGCTCGTTTTTATATCCCGTCTCCTCAATCAGCGCCGCCTGCAATGCGTGGAAAATTACGCACAGCGCCGTGGTGCTGGTAGTCCCTTGGCTGTTATATTTATCCGTTTCACGGTTTACGTGCTGTTTCAGCACTATATCCGCACCCGTTGCAAGGGGGGATTCCGTATTTTCCGTCACCGTGATTACGGTGACTCCCTTTTTCTTGCATATATCAAGGATAGGCAAAAGCTCTTTTGTTTTACCTCCCCTTGAGGCGAACACCATAACGTCGCCCTCCTGCAAAAAGCCCGTAGCTCCGTGAACCGCCTCGGCCGGAGAAATAAATCTTGAGGGACGCTCTATACAGCAGAGAAGATGGGAAAAATGCCGGCAGGCAATTCCGGAGTGTCCGCAGCCCGACGTTCCGATTCTGGGAGCCTTTGCCAAAGCGTCTACCGCCTTTGCAAATTCGGCGTCGTCAAAATATTCAAGCTCCTGACGGATGCACTCCGCCTCAATTTCATATGCTTCTCTCGCCGCTTTCAGTGCTTCTTTATTCATAAAAAATCCTCCCTTGGTTTTTCTACAGTATATTATAGCTTCCCATAGGCTGAAAATCAATATTTATTTGTCTTTGCCGTATTGACTTTTGGGAATTTTGAACCTATAATTATGTGGAGAAAATTGTTATGCTTCAAGGAGATTGTTATGTTTAAGGGATGCACAATTAAAGCTCCGTTTTTTGAGATAGGTCCCAAATCCTATCTTTACGGCGACGATGTTCTGGATCTTGCACTCGCCGCAGACAAAGCCGCCGAGAAATACAATGTGGATATTATTTTCACCACGCCCATAGTTGAGCTTCGCCGTGTGAAGGAGGCGACCCACAGAATTCATGTTTTCGCCCCTCATATGGACACGCTGACCCCCGGTCGGGGACTTGCGGACATTCTTCCCGAATCTCTTGTTGCCGCAGGCGCCGAGGGCGTTATGCTGAACCACTGCGAAAAGCCTATCTCTGTTGCACAGCTCAGAGCTTCCATTAAGCGTGCGGACGAGGTCGGACTTGCAACCATAGTCTGTGCCGACTCAATAGCCGAGGCCTCCGCTATTGCACACCTTTGTCCCAACATAATCGTAGCAGAGCCTACCGAGCTTATCGGCACGGGCAAGGCGAGCGACAGAGAATATGTTGAAGCCTCCACAAAGGCCGTAAAGGACGTTAATCCCGAAATCATGGTGCTTCAGGGTGCGGGAATCAAGTGCTACGACGACGTTTACCGCAATATTTTTGCGGGTGCAGATGCTACCGGCTCCTCAAGCGGCATAGTTGCCCTTCCCACAAGGGAAGCCCGCAACCAAATGGTGGACGACATGATCCGTGCCGTCCGTGACGCATGGGACGCACGCAATTAATTTGCAAATATTATTAATTTCAAAGGAGATATAAATATGGAATTCAAAGTATTTCAGAAGGAGCTGGAGCTCCAGTCCAGAGGCTGGATTCCCACCTTCCACGACGTTTCAAAGGAGATCGTTGAGATCGTAGAGGCATCAGGCGTTAAGAACGGTACGGTTTGTATCGCTTCCCACCACACCACCTGCTCCGTAATGGTTCAGGAGTGCTCTCACGACGTTGACTCCTTCGACCTTGAGTATCTTCAGCACGACCTTCTCGACATTATGAGAAAGCTTATCCCCGATTATACCGAGGAGGGTCAGTACCGTCATCCCGGCCCCGTACACGCACAGTTCGGCAGATATGTAAACGAGCCCGGCAACTTTACCTCCATGAACACGGACGGACATCTCCGTTCCGTATTCTTCGGCAGAAGCGAAACCATGACCATTAAGGACGGCAAGCTGGACGGCGGTGAGTTCGCTCACGTTTACTTTATCGACTGGGACCATGTTCGTGCACGTCACCGTCAGCTTAACGTAACCGTTATGGGTACTACCGAGGACGTAGGCGACAGAAAGTGGAACAACGGCGAGACAATTAACACTCTGCCCAAGTTCTCCGAGGAAGAAAAGGCTTACGACGAAAGATACGACCGCTATAAGCTGAGATAAATCATATTTGCGGGCATTTTGCCGCAGGACAAAAAATGGCTGTCGCCGTTGGAGTTATCCATCGGCGACAGCCTTTTTTCTGTTATTTTACTTCTTTTCTTCCCGTTGGAACCTTGGTAATATTCTCGATAAACTCCGAAAGCCTCCAAAGCTGTGAGGGCTTATCGTCTCGGAGCCACGCCGCTTTATAACGCTTTAGCCAGTCGTTAAAGTCTTTCTGCAACGTTTCGCCGTCGCCGTAGCCTTCAACCTCGTTTACATAGAGATATTCCCTGTTCATAAGAAGTATTCCCTCTGCGGCAAGTATCATATCCTCTATTCTCGGGTCGCTTTCCCTGCCCAGAGACCGAAGCCTTTCTATCTCATTGCGGCACAGTTCAATTGACCTTACGGCGTCTTTTTCCGTAAGGGTGCCGTCCTCGTTATATTTCAGCTCCGTATATCTTCCCTCAAGGCAGTTTGCGCTGTGCCACATAACAAATCTGAACCAATCGCTGCTTTTCTCTGCTGTTCCCAGATTATATATTGTATCAACCATATTAAATTCGGTCACGTCATACAGCAGAAGGCTTGCGGTTTTTGTGAATTCTTCGTCTGTGGGTGCGTCCACGTTCCAGCTTTTCTGCGCTCCGAACAGCATTCCGTACAGGTTGCAGTTAAAGCTGCAGATATGTCCGAAATCTCCCCAGTTGGTGTTAAGAAGCCCCAATGCGCCGAACTTTTTGCCGTGATTTGCAAAATCCGTAATATTTCCCACAGAGGTATCAATATCCTCAATAAAACGGCTCCATGAAGAGGTTCCGGGGCAGACAATCTGCAAAAAGCCTTGATCTGAGAAAAACTTGGGTATCCACTCGTTGACTGTTTTGTGATAGCACCAGTCCAGCATAACCGTGTCGGAGGGAACCTTCTCCTTCATCATTTCCGGGTGAGCCATACACTCGTCTCCCCACATCATTACGGTTTTGCCGTGCTTTTTCACGATTTCGATAAGCATATTCAGATAATAGAAATATGCCTCGCCCTTATCCTTGCCCCGGTTTTTGCCGCTGCACAGATCCATCGTTTCGTCACAGCAAATATTGAACTTATCCGAGCGGAACAGCGAAATATACTGCTCAATCATACTGCCTATAACCTTTATGGAATCCGGGTTATAAACGTCCACCGTATGATGCCATTGCTTTTCCATCCAGTAGTCGGTGGTCATTTTGTGTCCGGGAAGCTCGCTCATATAATTGTAGCGGTCGCTTTGAAGCAGGGTAAACAAATGTCCGAAGGTGGAAAGACTGGGGACAAGCTCAATGAAATTGTTATAGCAGTAATCGTCGAAGTCTATCATTTCATCGGCGGTCATTGCCTCGTCGGAGGTAATAATCCCCTCAAATTCACGGAACAGGAAAGCGTCCTCCACATAAAGCTGGAGGGAGTTTATCTTATAGTACGCCAAAAGGTCGGCGATTTCTCTGAGCTTTTTGGGAGAGTTCACTCTGCCCCGTGTTATATCCTGATAAAAGCCGCGCACCAAAAAATCGGGAGCGTCGTCAATAAAACAGCAGGGGAGCATTTCTCCGTTTTCCCTTATGAGCTGGCGGAGCGTCTGAATTGCATAAAAGGCTCCTGCGGGGCTGTCGCCCTCTGCTGTGACGGACTCTTTTGAAACGGTCAGTCTGTATCCCTCCCCGTCACCGTTTGTGTAGTTAATAATAATCGCTCTGCCGCAAGGGTCTGCAACGGTAAGGGGGGTGACATCTCCCGTCTTTTCGGAAATCTCCGTGCAAAGGGTTGACGCCGCTTTTCTGACACGGCTGTCAGTTCCGCTTTTTACGAATACTGCGGCGCCATGCAGATTAAATGCGCCTTCTCTTTCCTCTAAGTGCTTCGGGGTAGGAATAATACTTATCATTTCAAACCGTTTCCTTTCTGTACCCTCAGTTTTTTGGGGTGTTTTTAAAAATCAAAGCTCCAGTTTAAGGTCGCCGGGACGGATTGCTCCCGCTTTTCTCATAAGCTCGCTGATAATAAGGGTTATTACTGCGGGAAGAACTGCGCATACGAGAATAAGTCCTATCCAGAATAAGACACCCTTGTCGGCGGTTGCCGTAATAATTCCCAGAGGTCCTACAAGTCCGCAGGTTCCCATTCCCGCAGACACGCCCTCGCAGTACAGCTTAAACACGCAGGTTGCAACAGGTCCCGTAATTGCCGATGTAATTATAGGCGGAAGCCACACCACGGGACGTCTTATAATATTTCCCATTTGGAGCATTGAGGTTCCAAGCCCCTGAGCGGCAAGACCGCCCCACTTGTTTTCCCTGAAGCTCATAACCGCAAAGCCCACCATCTGCGCACAGCAGCCTGCCGCCGCCGCGCCGCCTGCAAGACCGGATATGCCTATCATGGCGCATATTGCGGCGGAGGAAATGGGAAGCGTCAAAATAATACCCACAACTACGGACACGATAATTCCCATAACGAAGGGGTGGAGGGTGGTTGCCGTATTGATAAAGCTACCCAGCCAGTACATAATATATGCAACGCCGGGACAAACGAGCTTTGCTATGGCAAAGCCGGAAATAAGAGTTACCGTAGGTGTTACCAGAATATCCATTCTTGTAGATCCCGACTCAAGCTTTCCAAGCTCGCAGGCAACGAGAACAGCTAAAAATGCTCCCGCAGGGCCTGCCGTATAGGCGATTTCAGCGCCGTTATGTATTATGGTCGTACCGCACATATACCCCGCCGCACCCACCGTGGTGCAAGAGAACAGCACCAAGGGGGTTGCTTTAAGAGAACTTGCCACGGCTATTCCGATTGCGGCGCCGCACACGTATCCGTTCAGGGCAAAGGAGGCAAGCTCCGTAAGAAATCCGAAGCCGAACCAGCCGCCCAGGGTTTTGAAGATTGTACCGATAAGCAAAGACGCAAAAAGACCCTGCGCCATAGCGCCCATGGCTGTTATAA
>JAQXKW010000103.1 GCA_029010655.1 Clostridia bacterium
CGGCAGTTTCGATTGTTATTTTCCTGAAGCATATGACTAATCTCAAGCGTATAAAAAACGGAACCGAAATGCATATCAGCTACCTTTGGAACAAGGAAGCGGAAGAATCACGAGTAAAAGAAAATATGAATAAATAAAGGGCTGAGTTTCAGCCCTTTATTATTTGAACATTTTCTCGTATTTTTTCGGCTCGCACCTTTTCCGTGTCGCAATGAGATAGACAACAGCGAAAATAAGATATAGCACCAAAAACAGCGACAGGGCAATTACGGTCTGCGCTCCGTTATTTATGTAGCCGCCGCAGACTACTACCGTCACAAAATATACGGCGGCACTGGCTGCAAAATGGATCGCAAGCTTTGCCGCAGTGTTGATTTTTTTAGATTTCAGAATAATGTTTGCCGCCGCAAGCAAAAGGGAAAAAACAAAGAACAGCCATATAAATTTAAGGCTCGGAATAAACTCCTGCTCCGAGCCGGAAATAATTCCTCCCACGGAGTAGAACAGCAGGGTGATCATCGTAAATATACAGCAGCCGTTTTTAATTATGTCCGTAATAGTTTTCATTGAATTGAAATTTCTCCTTGAGTAATATGTCTACTTATACAGTTTAACATTATTTTTTCTTTATTGCAAGTAATTTTCGCTCATCTGCAAAAATGAATATTATAATGAATATTTATTGCAATATTCATTGACAAAACAGCGTAAATGCATTATAATAATTTAGATGGAAATTGTTTCTTGAGAGGAAAAGTATGACAAGAAGAGAATCGAGAATAAGCGCTTTTGAATTGCTGTTTGAGGCTGGTTTTCATAAAGGTACCGACCCGGAAAAAATATACGGCAACGCCCTTGAGATAAGGGGAGCTGGGACCTCTGAGTTTACCTTTGAGCTGTATGATGTGTGTATGAAGCACCTTGATGAAATCGATACACTCATAGGGTCTGCCTCCGAAAAATGGAAGGTGTCAAGAATGAATCGGGTCACCCGTACGATTCTCCGCCTTGCAGTAGGCGAATTTATGTATACGGATACGCCTCCCAAAGCCGCAATTAACGAGGCTGTGGAAATTGCCAAAATTTACGGAGACGATAAAGCTCCCGCTTTTGTAAACGGAGTGCTGAACAGACTTGCCCGCTCCCAGGGCAAGCTGGCAGACAGCGCAGAGGCACAGCCGTGAAGGAATACTTTCTGGGAATAGATACAAGCAATTATACAACCTCTGCCGCCCTTTGCGACGGAAACGGAAGGATAGTTGCCAATGTAAAAAAGCTGTTGCCGGTAGCCCAGGGACAAAAGGGGCTTCGGCAAAGCGACGCCCTGTTTCACCATACGGTGCAGTTGCCCGATGTATTGAGACAGCTTTCTCCAGTTTTGAAAGACGGAAAGCTTTTCGCCGTCGGCGCAAGCTGTCGCCCGAGAGATGCGGAAGGCTCATATATGCCGTGCTTTCTGGCAGGAAAAAGCGGCGCCGTTTCGGCGTCCGTTTCGGCGGGGTGTTCCTTTTACGAATTTTCGCACCAGTGCGGTCATGTGGCGGCGGCTGTTTATTCGGCGGGGAAAAATGAGCTTTTCTCAGAGAGCTTTGCCGCATTTCACGTGTCAGGCGGAACTACCGACGTGCTGTTGGTTTCTCCCCATAAAGAAAGAATTTTTGAGGTGAAGCGAATAGGCGGCACCCTTGACCTTAATGCCGGTCAGCTTATCGACCGTGCCGGCGTTATGATGGGACTTGGGTTCCCCTGCGGACCTGAGCTTGAAAAGCTTGCGCTTTCATATAAGGGCGAAAAGGATAAAGTGTCCGTTTCGGTGAAAAATCTTGAATGCAATCTTTCAGGCATTGAAAATAAGGCGTCAAAGCTCTATTCCGAAACAAAGGATTCTGCCCGTTGCGCTTCCTTTGTCATTCGTTCCGTCAGTGAAACCCTGAAAAAAATATCGGAAAATCTGACGGAGCAGTATAAGGGTATTCCAGTAATTTATGCAGGAGGCGTTATGAGCTGTTCCGTTATAAAAAACGAGCTTTCCTCCTTCGGCTCATTTGCAGAGCCTGAGTTTTCGTCCGATAACGCCGCAGGCGTTTCCCTTATGACATATATGAAGTATTATGGATTACAGTAACATGAGATTTCCCGCGCCGCTTACGGTGTCGGAATT
>JAQXKW010000104.1 GCA_029010655.1 Clostridia bacterium
TGCGAAAATAAGAGGTAAACATGAAAAAAGAAGAAAACCAGAGAATTGAATTTCCGGAACAGAAGATAACGCCCATTGATATGGACAAGGAAGTGAGAAAATCCTTCCTTGAATACTCAATGTCCGTTATTATAAGCCGTGCACTCCCCGATGTGCGGGACGGCATGAAGCCCGGTCAGAGGAGAATCCTTTACGCAATGTATGAGGACAACCTCACCTACGATAAGCCCTTCAGAAAGTCTGCGACCACCGTCGGAGACGTTCTCGGACGTTATCATCCTCACGGTGATGCGGCGGTTTACGGCTCAATGGTACGCATGGCGCAGGATTTCTCGTACAGATACCCCCTTATTCAGGGTCATGGAAACTTCGGCTCCGTTGACGGCGACGGTGCGGCGGCTTACCGTTACACCGAGGCGAGACTGGCAAGGATTTCCGACGAAATGATGCGGGATTTGGACAAGGAGGTTGTGGAATTCGTTCCCAACTTCGATAACCGCCGCCGCGAGCCCTCTGTTTTGCCCTCCCGTTTTCCCAACCTTTTGGTAAACGGCTCCGTGGGCATTGCCGTCGGTATGGCTACCAATATTCCTCCCCACAATTTAGGCGAGGTTATTGACGGCACCGTATATCTTATGGATAATCCCGACGCTACCACCGACGAGCTGATGCAGTATATAAAGGGTCCCGATTTCCCCACGGGTGCTACGATTTACGGCATTTCGGGAATCCGTGAAGCATACGAAACGGGACGGGGCAGAGTAGTTGTAAGGGCTAAAGCGGAGCTTGACGAGGAACGCCACCGCATTGTTGTAAGGGAAATTCCCTATCAGGTCAACAAGGCAATGCTTGTTAAGGCTATCGCCGACCTTCATAACGACAAGCGTGTTGACGGAATTACGGACATTCGTGACGAATCCGGCCGTGACGGCATGAAAATAGTGATCGACTGCCGCCGTGACGCAAATCTTGAAATAATACTTAACCAGCTGTATAAATACAGCCAGCTTGAGGACACCTGTGCGGTTAATATGCTTGCGCTACGCAACGGCGAGCCGAAAATATTAAGCCTGAAAGAAGTTCTCAACGCATATATTCTTCATCAGGAAAGCGTTATTACACGCCGCACCGAGTTTGAGCTGAAAAAGGCTCTGCGAGAGGCGCACCTGTTTGAGGGCTATAAGGTTGCAATAGATAATATTGACGAGGTAATTTCCATAATCAGAAAGAGCCCCGATACCCCCACCGCAAAAATCAATTTGATGGAGCGCTTTAAGGGCGACGGAACACAGAATGCGGACATAAATACCCGTGAGGGTCTGGTGGATTTCGCCTCCAGCTCCAATGCGGGGCTTTCCGAGGAACAGGCGCAGGCCATAGTGGCAATGCCCTTGGGACGTCTCTCCGGTCTTGAAAGACAGAAGATTGAAGAAAAGCTGGCGGCTTTGGAGGCCGACGTTGAAAGACTTCGCGGAATTCTTGCGGACGAGGGCAAGATAAAGCAGATAATCAAGGACGAAATGCTGGAAATCCGCCGCAAGTTTGCGGACGACAGAAAGACCGATATTGTGGAGTCTCACGACGATATTGAGCTTGAGGACCTTATCGAAAGGCACAAATGCGTTATCACCATGACAAGAACCGGCTATGTAAAGCGTCAGAGGGTTGACACCTTCCGTGCCATGGGCAAGAGTGCTCAGGGTCATAAGGGACTTACCATGAAGGAAGAGGACGTAACGGAAAAGGTTATCGTTGTTGACAGCCATTCCATTTTGCTTCTCTTTACAAACATGGGCAAAATATTTGCAAAGAAGGCATATATGATTCCCGAAGCCGGAAGAAATGCAAGGGGCTCCAATATTGTAAATATTATTGATATTGCCGAGGGCGAGAGAGTTACCGACATCGTTTCAATCGAAGGCTTTGACGCAGATAAGTTCCTTATTATGGTCACCAGAAACGGCGTAATCAAGAAAACGCCCCTTTCCGAATATGAATATCAGAGGAAGGGCGGCAAAATCGCCATTAATCTGGACGAGGGAGACGAGCTTGTATATACAGGCGTTTCCGACGGAACCTACGACGTGTTCGTGGCTACCCACTCCGGACGGGGCTCCCGTTACAGCGAGCAGGACGTGCGCACGGTGGGTAGAACCTCCAGAGGCGTTACGGCTATTAAATTCAAGAACGAGGGCGACTATATTGCAGGCGCAACTCTTATCCGCAACGACCCTGAGTGGACGGCGGTGAATCAGCTTGTAACCATAACGGAAAACGGTCAGGGCAAGCGCTGTTCCTTCGATTTGTTCAACAGAATGAACCGTCCCAATACGGGAGTTTTCTGCCACGATATTGAAAAGGCGGGCGCACCTCTTGCAGGTATCGCCGTGGCGACCGTTGACGAGGACATTGTCATGATAACAAACGGCGGATATGTAAAGCGTATCGGCGTTGACAAAATCAGAGAAATCGGCTCCACCAAGTCTAAGGGCGTGGGACTTATCAAGCTTCCCGAGGGTATTAAGATAGTTTCCTTTGCCGTTACCGAAAAGGACGGGGACGAGGAAGAAGCGGAAACGGAGACGGAAGATAGGACGGAGACTGAAACTGAAACCGGGGCTGAGACGGAGGGAGCTGAAACCGTTGAATAATATAAAAAGAGTATTATCCTTAATGCTTGCTCTTTTATGTGTTTTGACTTTTGTTTCCTGCGGCGACATAGGATATACCGAGGAGGAAATAAAGCAAACAGCACAGACCCTTATTGAGGCTTCATATGAGCTGAACGAAATATATTTCGGAGAGGGACTTCCCACAAAGGACGAGGTTTCCGTGGGGAGCGCCCTTTACAGACCTGTCACCGACGACTGCAAGTATCACAGCACTCTGGAAATCAAGGCCGCCACGGAAAAGGTATATACGGAGGACTATTGTCAAATCCTATTCAAGAGGGGCTTTGAGGGAACATCTCTACAGTCCGACACAAGGATTGTGTACGCACGGTTTATCGACGACTTTGACGGTCGGCTCACCGCAAGAAAGGATTTGAAGGAAACCGCCCTTTATAACGGGCGAACCTACGATTTTTCCACCATGAAGGTGGATAGCATGAAGAAAACCGAAGCGAAGATTACGGTAACGTCAATGGTTAACGGAAAAACCGACCAAGATGTTGCAATTACGCTGAAGTTAGAGCAGTCCGGCTGGCGGCTGGACACTCCCACATATTAAATAAAAGCAGAAAGGAATAACAGTATGCCTATCAACATGGTAAAGCTCCCCACAAAAAGACCCGGGGTATATCTCAGAGTGGCAAAGGGACATTTTGCAACAAGCCACAGCCACATGAACTATTTTATCGATATAACCATGCAGAAAACCTGCCTTCAGGAGGCAACGGCGGTGGCAAGAGAGCTTGTTCCTTTTTACCGCACACGTGCAATCGTAGATACAATCATCTGCCTTGACGGCACGGAGGTTATCGGTACCTGCCTTGCCCACGAGATGACGAAAATGGACCTTCACAGCATGAACGCCCATCAGGAGATTTATGTGGTAACGCCGGAGCACACCTCGGGAAGCCAGCTTCTGTTCAGGGAAAACGTGGCTCCCATGATAGAGGGGAAAAACGTGCTTATCCTTGCGGCATCGGTTGTTACGGGCTATACTGCCGCCGCCGCTATTGAGGCTATCAAGTATTATAACGGATATGTGGCGGGCGTTGCCTCGATTTTTGCCACGGTTGACAGCTGTGAGGGCTATCCCGTAACGTCACTTTTCAATCCCAAGGACTTGCCGGATTACGCCAGCTACAATTCCCACAAATGCCCCATGTGCCAAAACGGGCAGAGGATAGACGCGCTGGTAAATTGCTACGGCTATTCCAAGCTATAAGGCGGTAAAAAAATGAAAAAATTCAAAATATCCCTTGCCCTTTTTCTGACAGTTGCACTTATTGCCGCAGTTTTTGCGGGATGTGCGAAAAAGGGCGATAAAACGGAAAGCGGAAACGATACTTCAAAGGGAGAGGTTACCGAAGTTGTAACGGACAAGAACGGCGAAACCGTGAAGGCTGATGATTCGGCGTCCTCTCAAAACGGAGAGAACGAAGATACCTCCTCGGAGAATAATAATCCGGGTACATCTTCCGGAAATGCTCCTTCAAACGGCAACACCGGTTCCGACAGCTCAGGCGGCGCCGTCACCGGCTCAAACGGCAGCAACAGCGGCTCTTCCGGCGGACAAAGCTCAAATCAAGGCTCCTCCGGCTCACAGGGGAATGTTACTCCTCCCGCAGGAACGGATAACGATGCTCTCGATGAAGCAAAGCTTCCCGACGGGGTGACCTTAGGCAAGGTTTCTCTGTACCGTCTGGATAAAACGGTAAGCATTGAAATTGAGGTTACAAACGCAAACGGCTACGATGTTGTGGTTGATTTTTCCTATTTGATTATTAAGCAGAATGACAATAAGATAGTTCAGCATCAGTTCGGACAGACCCCCGTAGCCGGCGGAAAAACCGTTAAATGCTCATTCCCTATTGAGGACACCTCTGTGGATCTTAACATCGGCAGAAGTGTTACGGTTTACTACGGAAACACGCTTGTGGGAACAGCTATTGTGGAAAAGTTCTGAGCGATGTGTATTTATTTGCGGGACGCTGTCCCGCACCCTTCCGCTTTTTGAAAAAAGCGGGCAAAAACTTATAAAAAAAGAGAACCTCCATTATATCAGAGGTTCTCTTTTCATTTTTAATATAGATTACAGGGTTAAGGCGCACTCACGGGGAGCGACCTTTACGGTAACTTTTGAATATCCGCCCTTATCAAGGCGGTTTCTGACAGCCTTCATCGCAAGGTCGGGGGTATTGTTTTCTGCGCTGAGATGCGCCAGCATGAATTTTTCACAGCCCTTCTCCGCAAGCCCTATGCAAAGCTCGGCGGAGTCCTCGTTTGAAAGGTGTCCGTATTTTGACAGTATTCTCTGCTTGAGATACTGAGGGTACGGACCGTAGCGGAGCATATTTACGTCGTGGTTAGCTTCAATTACTATCTGCCGGCACCCTGCCAGATTGCTGAACGCCTCCTGCGTGGGAAAGCCCATGTCCGTTGCCACGGCGGCGCTGTCTCCGTCGTCGGTGCAGGTAATGACATAGCCTACGTGGGCAAAGCTGTCGTGGGGCAGGGGAAAGGAGCGAACCGAAAGGTTTCCCACGTCAACCTGAAAGGAAAGCCCGCGGTGGATAACGGCGCATTCTGCGGCGGCACACTTTTTGCAAAGCTCTCTTGCGGAGGGCTCCGTTATATGAATGGGGGTCTGCTGTTTTTTGGACATAACGTCCAGAGCGCGTATATGGTCGCTGTGCTCGTGTGTTACAAATATAGCGGAAATGTCGGAAAGAGACATACCGAGAGACTGCAGAGAAAGGGAGACTGCCTTGCAGTTTCTTCCGGCGTCAATAAGCAGGGCGGTGCTGTCGGAACAGATAAGGGTGCTGTTTCCGGAGGAGCCGGAAAAC
>JAQXKW010000105.1 GCA_029010655.1 Clostridia bacterium
ATGATGATGTTCTTTGACACGGGATATTCCCGAATACCTGTTGTAGGAGAAAGCATTGACGATATTAAGGGCGTTCTCCATGAAAAGGATTTCTTCTATGCCTATAATACGGGCAAGAAGGATTTGAAGCCCTATTATCAGAAGCCCCTTTACGTTTCAAAGCATGCAAAGGTTGACGACCTTCTCAGAGACCTTCAGAAAGAGAAATGCCATATGGCGTTTGTTATTGACGAATTCGGCGGTCTTATGGGAATCGTCACAATGGAGGACATAATCGAGGAGCTTATCGGCGACGTTTGGGACGAACACGACCAGGTGGAAACTCCCTTTTCGGAAAACGAGGACGGAAGCTATACGGTTGACTGCTCTGCGGAGCTTGACGATTTGTTTGACATTTTCGACTTAAAATATGATGATGACGAAAACGAAAAGCCCCAGACCGTAAACGGCTGGCTTCAAATGAGATTTGAAGGCATTCCCGACGAGGGCGAAAGCTTTGAATACTCCGGAATTTCCGTTCTCGTTACAAAATGCGACGAAAAAATGGTCAAAGAAATAATAGTTAAAAAAGCAGAAGAAGACGATACGCAGGCGCAAGATGCAGACGAATAAAAAAGCCCCATATCCCATGCTTATGACGCCCGTACCCCGTGAAATCATATGGGGCGGCACGAAGCTGAGAGAAAAATACGGGAAAGATGCACCTTTTCCGAAAATTGCAGAGTCATGGGAGCTTTCCTGCCGTGACGATGCCGTTTCCCGTATTGCTAACGGTGAATATGCGGGAATGCCGCTTAACGAGTATTTGGGAATCAAGGCGGAAGGCTTTCCCCTGCTTATTAAATTTATAGACGCAGGAGATCGCCTGTCGGTTCAGGTGCACCCTGACGATACGGTTTGCGATAAAAACGGACGCCCCCTGGGCAAGACGGAAATGTGGTACATTATTGAGGCGGACGAGGGAGCACAGTTGGTTTACGGTCTGAAGGACGGCATTACCCTTGAGGATTTCGCCCGTGCCGTTGACAGCGGCAGAACAGAAGAATGTCTCAACTTTGTTAATGTTTCTGCGGGGGACGTATTCTTTATTCCCGCAGGGCAGATTCATGCTATCGGCGAAAGGATAACGCTTGCGGAAATTCAGCAGAATTCCGACACTACATACCGTATTTACGACTACGGGCGCCGTGATAAAAACGGTAACGAGCGACAGCTTCATATTAGAGAAGCCCTGCGGTCAATCAAGCTGAGAAGCGAACAGGAAATTGAAGCTGTTCGGTTTTCTCGGGGCAGATTTGATAATTGCATTGCCTCATGCGATAAATTCACTTCCTGCAAATACGAGATTTGCGGCACTCGGTCATTAAGTATCTGCGGTTTCGGCGCAATCATATGCGTCGGGGGTAGCGGCACCGTAATTTATGAAAACCGAGAATACAAAATCAAAACGGGAGACACCTATTTTATACCTGAAAACTGCGGCGAATTTACCGTCTGCGGAAATCTTACAATAATAACGGCAGAAGTAAAAAATACCGGCAAAGAATGATTCTTTGCCGGTGCTTTTTATTTACCGTTCATTATATTTCCGAAAACCTCAAATTCCGAATATACCTGACAGGCATATGTGAGACATTCGTTGCTGTCAAAGGACATGCTGAACATAACAATGTCAAAGTCATAGCTTGAAAGCAGTTGACCGGATATTATATACTTTAGCATTGAAGCATCAATGGCGACGCACTCGCCGTCAATCACCTTATAGCCGAAATACAGCGAACCGCTGTTTCCCTCGGAAAAATCCACTATATCGTCAGGGTCGTAAATTTCAGAGGAAGTGCCTACCTCCCCATACACCGCATAACCCTTGCCCAAAGAGAATTTTTCGCACACATCGGAAAACTTATCCCCGATTTTTACGCCGAAAGGAAGAACAGCGTCTGCTATTTTGTTTATTTCCGTATTGTCGGTGCCTGAAATTACCGCATTTCCGTCTGTATATGTGTTTGCAATACAGTTTTTCGGAAGCACATAGGTTTTATCTTTGTCCGAATATGTGATAACAAGGCTTAATTCAAAGCTTTCAGGCTCGGGGAGCGGGTCTTTTGTATTCTCGACCGTGTCGGAATCCGTAACCTTTTCGGTATTTTCATTTGTGGTTTCTTCAGGTTCCTTTCCGCCGGAGCAGGAACAAAGACCGAAAAGAATGCAAAGGCACAAAAGAAACGCCGCAGTTTTTTTAATTACATTTATCATAATACGAAATGAACCGGGAGACCGTTTTCATACTTTATCTGAACCTCTCCCTGAATTAAGGGATAAATATACTTGAGGCACTCCTCGGTAACATTATTCCCTTCTTCGTTTATCATACTGCGGGGCACGCTTCTGACGGCGTTGGCAATACCGGCTATTTCCTTAGGCTCAAAAACAATCCTGCCGCCTTCCCTTTCCATAGCCATCATACAGCCTGTTTTTCCGTTCACAGCCGCAACTACTGCCGCCTGCGCTACGCCGAGAGACTCACTTATATCTGCACCTGACTGCAAATGAGCCGCACAACGCTGGCAAATATTCAGCTCAACGGAACGCACCTTACAGCCGATTTTCTCTTTAACCAAAAGTTCAAGAGCCTTGCCCGTGCCGGAAAGATACTTATGTCCGAATACGTCTGCGGCGCCGCTCTGTGCGCCCTCGCCGGCATACTTGCCGTTTTCGTCACGGACACCCTCTGAAACTGCGATTACCACGTTGGGATGCTTCAAAAGCGCATTTTTAACGTCTTCTATAAACTTATCCTTTGAGAAAGGCACCTCGGGGAGATAAATATAATCGGGTGCGGGACGTGAGAAAAGAGCCGGAAGCCCTGCCGCCGCCGTAAGCCAGCCTGCGTCTCTGCCCATTATTTCAACGATTGTAACGGCGGGAACCGTATATACCGCACAGTCTCTGTTTATTTCCGAAACGGTGGTAGCTATATATTTTGCGGCGGAGCCGTAGCCGGGGGTATGGTCCGTTCCTGCAAGGTCGTTGTCAATGGTTTTGGGAACACCGATAACTCTCATTTCCCAGTCACAGCCGCCCTGGAGATATTCCGTCAGCTTTGCCACGGTATCCATCGAGTCGTTTCCGCCGATATAGAAAAAATATCTAATATCGTACTTTTTGAATATGGAAATAAGATTTTCATAAAACTCCCTGTCCTCTGCGGGCTTCGGGAGTTTTTTTCTGCATGAGCCCAAAGCAGCGGCAGGTGTTGCCGCAAGTGTTTCCAGCATTTCTTCGTTACCGTCGAAAATTGCCGTAAGGTCTGCAAAATCTTCTCTCAAAAGACCCTCTATTCCGTTTTTCATGCCGTACAGCACGCTGACTGCTCCCTTATTCTCAAGGGAGCCTTTTATTACGCCTGCAAGCGTTGCGTTAATAGCCGCCGTGGGACCGCCTGACTGTCCTACAACAGCCGCTCCTATTAGCTGTTTCATGTTAATTCCCTTTCAAATTTATATCTGAATTGATTATAACACTCATTTTTAATTTCGTCAACCGAAAAAATATTATTGGGCTACCTCATACGACAAAAATATCGTTTCCCCGGAAGTATTATTGTATTGAAGCTGAAAAGCACAGAAAGGACGGCAAAAATGAGTATCGGTAGCGCACAGCTTAAAACAGAATGCAACGGCGGCGTTCTGACTGCATATGTTTCAGGCGAGATAGACCATCACACTTCAAAGGAACTGAGAAATAAAATAGACGCATGCCTGGGGGAGCTTTCGCCGGACAAGCTGACAATTGACCTATCCGGCGTCACCTTTATGGACAGCTCAGGGCTTGGGCTGATTATGGGAAGATTCAGGCTGACAGAGTCTGCGCATATTAATTTTTCCGTAAAAGGAGTGCCGCCGAGGGCGGCGCAGATGTTCAGCATGGCAGGGCTTGAGAGAATTATCGATTTTGAACAGGAGAAATAAAATGGTAAAGAGAACTAATTACCTTCGGTGCGAATTTGAGTCTTTTTCCCGCAACGAAGCGCTGGCAAGGGCTCTGGTTTCGTCCTTTGCGATACAGCTTGACCCCACGGTTTCGGAGCTTACGGACCTGAAATGCGCCGTTTCCGAAGCCGTAACAAATTCAATTGTTCACGGGTACAGAGACTGTGTGGGCAAAATAATTATGACTATGTGTTCCTACGACGACAGGCGAATAAAAATTGAAATCCGTGACAAGGGCGTAGGAATTGAGAACATAGAAAAGGCTATGGAGCCTTTATACACCACAGACGCCGAAAATGAACGGAGCGGCATGGGCTTTACCGTTATGGAGAGCTTTACGGACAAGCTGAGAGTACGGAGCGCACCGGGACGGGGTACAAAAATAACGCTTATTAAAAAGCTCACTCCTATGTAAACTACATAAATTATTTAGGGAGTGATATTTTGTCTGAATACAGTTCAAATACTGCGTATATTGAAGAAGCACAGCAGGGCAACGAACAGGCGGCGGAGGAGCTTATAAAAAAGAATTACCCCCTTGCGGTTTCCCTTGCAAGGAGGTTTTCGGGACGCGGTGTTGACACGGAGGATTTAATTCAGCTTGCCCTCATCGGAATGTTAAAGGCAATCCGAACCTTTGATTTAAGCCGCGGAACGGCTTTTTCAACCTATGCCGTGCCCCTTATTATGGGCGAAATCAGAAAATTTCTCCGTGACGACGGATTAATAAAGGTAAGTCGAGAAAACAAGAAAAACGGCGCCGTAATTCTGCACGCACGGGAGGAATTTCAGGAAAAGCACGGCAGAGAGCCTCATATTGAGGAGCTTTGCTCTCTCACGGGGCTTACAAAGGAGGAGGTATGCGACGCTCTCAATTCCTCAAAGCCCGTTGCGTCTCTGTTTGAGCCCATAGGAAACAACGAGGGCTACACAGTAGAAAATTCCCTTGAGGATTTGGGCTCGTCAATCGACTCGGCTTTCGACAGGATAGCCCTTTCGGAGGCTTTGAAAAAGCTGCCGAAAGAGTCTCAAAAGCTGATAATCCTGCGGTATTTCAAGGATATGTCTCAGCAAAGGACTGCCGAAATAATGGGTCTGTCTCAGGTTAAGGTTTCCAGAAAGGAAAAGAAAATAATTGAGGAGCTCAGAAAAAGCATAGTTTAGTCTTCAATGTTTGACGGGTCTACCTGCACGCTCTCCGAGAAAGGCTGCGAAAAGTCTATCTCATTTGAACTGCCCAAATCCACCAAATCGTTTGTAATTTGGTGAACTGTCAGCTTATCTCCGTCCTGAAGTGTGCAATCCTCAAGAAGCAAAACTCCGTCGGAAATCAGCACGGTGCTTTGTTTTTTGCCGTTAACGCAGAGAACACTGCTTTGCGTAAAGCCTTCTCCTACAATATAATACTGGTTATTTATCAAAGATACCTTTTCCAGTTTAATATCCGCAATACCCATTCTCATATCGGGAGATATGTATTCGTTATTTCCCTTATATGCCAGCATATCTCCGTAGAGCATATCGTATTCGAGCATTTCAAGGGCGGCAAGGTAATCGACTGTTTCCGAATAGTTCTGATGCAGTTTTGTTAAAATGCCGTTGTTTATGCCCAGATTTTGAAGGACAAAGGCTGAAAGCTGAAAGGCTTCAAGGTTCTTCTCCCCGTGCTTGTTGCCGTAATTTGTCCATATTACGTATTCACTGCTGTGCTTGGACTCAAGGGTTATGTCGTCGCCTGAATACTCAATACTGGGCTGATGGTCTCCGTAAAGCACAAGAACGAATTTTTCATCCGTTTCTTTAAGTCTTTCTACAAGCCTGCCGATAAAGTCGTCGGTTTCGCTGAGCTGATAGGCAAAGTACTCGTACTGATGAAGCAAAAGCGGGTCTTCAATCCCTTGAGCTTTAATAAGTTCTTCTCCTTCAACAGGCTCCGACGGGTATTTTCCGTGTCCCTGCACGCTTACGGCAAAGGCAAAGTCGGGCCCCTCTGTTGACTCAACAGCCTCCATAATATAATCCTCCAGCACATAATCCTTTGCCCAGCCCAAAGGATTTGCGTCGTAGGAATTCATATATTCTATGGGGGTAAAGGTATTAAAACCGAGATTTTTATAAACTACATTTCTGTTATAAAAGGTGCCCGTATGGTTGTGGAAGGCGTGAGACGTATAGCCCAATTCGCCCAAATCATAGCATATTGTCTCGCAGTTTCTCTCCTGCAATATAGTCTTATAGGGATACTCTCCCGTGCCGAAATAGTCAAGGCTCATTCCGCACAGGACTTCAAACTCAGTATTTGCCGTGCCGGAGCCCACAGAGGGCACCGAAAGAATACCCGTTATTCCCTGCTCTTTTAAGGCTCTGTAATTGGGCACGGGGTCCTTTTCAAAGGTTACGTTTGAAAAATAAGACGGGTCCATAAAGGATTCAAGCTGAATCATTATAATATTGGGCTTTTCCTTCACCTTAACGGTTTTATCGTTGCCGATTGAGGACAGGATTTCATCGATTGTTACCTCAGAATAATTCTCAGGCTCCTGAATGCCCCTGTCAACGGTGCTTCTGAGAAAGCAGTAAACAAAGCCGTATGTATCGTATGCTTCGTTTTTATCGGAAAAGGAGGACGGAATAACGCCCAAAAGAGCGAAAAGAGCTATACTTCCAACGCAAAGCGCCGAAAAGAGTGCAATTGCGGGAATTGATTTCTTTATATTCCTTTCGGATTTGGGAAGCTTCAAAAACAGCCACACGGCACCTGTAAGAGCCGCCAAAATGGCGACGGCGCACAGTATTATCTCGATAACCGACAGGTATATATTCACTATCGATATTCCCGTTCTGAGTATTGAAAGGTCAACAGCTTCAAAGGGAGTTACCCTTGTGAAAAGAAGAATACAGTTGACCGTTCCCAGAACGAAAAACAGAAAAGCCACAAGAAACTGAACCGAGTACCGTCTCTTAAAAAGATAAGCAAACGCCAAGGGCATGGCAATGATAAAACAGTTCATAAGGAAGAACACGGGGTGGGAGAACACATATTTTATACCGCCGAAAAGGTCGTGTCTTGATGCGGATTCTATATACAAAATCAGAATAACGGAAGCAACCGAACAAAAAGCTGTAGGTGATGACCACAGCTTTTTTATTATTCCTTTGAGTGAGTTTTTAATATTTTGCATTATTTTTTATTTGTTACCTCATTTTTAAGCAATGATATTCCGAGGAGCATCATTACAGGAAAAATTACGGCGGCGGCAAAGCCGAGCCTAAGCCCTAACTGTTCCGGCGTAAGCGAAAAGGTTTCCGCCATTTGCGAAAAGAATCTGGAAGTCGCCGCCGCATCGGACACACTTCCCGAAAGATACGGTCCCACGGAACAGCCTATATCGCCGCCCAGAGCTAAAATTGCAAACATTGAGGCACCGGCGCCGGGATAATTCTTTGAGCAAAGGGAAAGCATTCCCGGCCACATGACAGAAACTCCGATACCGCAAAGCCCGCAACCTATCAGGGAGACTATGGGCACGGGAGAGAAAACTATTATAAGATAGCACAAAACCGTGAATGCCGAAAGCGCCAAAAGCAGTTTCTTCATATTCAGCCTTCCGCCGAAAAGCCCGTGACCCATACGCCCCAAAGCCATAAGAACGGCAAAAGCGCAGGGACCCACAATATCTCCCACGATTTTTGAAACGCCAAGTCCCACCTCGGCAAACATGGAAGTCCACTGTGCCACAACCTGCTCCGCGGCTCCTGCGCATATCATCATAAAAAACGCTATAACGAAGGAAGGCTTCAAAAGCATTTTCCAAACAATATGCTCGGAGTCGTGCACCGCCGTTTCCGGCATAGGCACCTTCATAAAGGCTATGGTATTAATAAAAGGTATCACAGCCCACATATACGGGATAAGCGTCCACAAATCGCCGCCAATAGCCTTCAGTACGACAGTGGTAACAAGTATAACAAACGCCTGCCCCCACGAATAAAAGGAATGGAGAAACGTCATGGCGGAGCCGCTTCCCGCCTCCTGCGGCAAGGCATCGACAAGGGGGCTCATAACTACCTCAGCCAAAGCACTGCCCGAGGAATATACGAGAATTGCAATAATAATCCCTATTCTTGGTTCAATGATTTGAGGAAGCAGAGAAAGCAGTACCAAACCCGCAAACGAGGTTAACTGGCTAGATACTGCCAAGGCTCTGTAACTGACCTTTTCCACGAAAACTATTGCCGCCGCATCGATTATTATCTGAATAAGAAAGGTAATAAGGGGAATCAGGGCGATAAACGCAAGGGAAAGCTGGAATTTTTCCTGAAATATTACGAAAAGGAGCGGCGCAAGATTTACGGTTATCGCCTGTGTTACATAGCCGGTATAGCAGGAAAGCCTTGTGGTCTTATAATTCGGGGTCATTATTCTTTAGTGCAGAAACGAAATAACTACGGACGCACAGCCCAGAACCATAAGTCCTGCAAGGAACAGACAAATAATACGAATTAAGAGTTTTTTGTTTTTCTCGGACATAATTTTAATCCTTTCATGGGAGGTTTCAGCCGTCTATACCAAGTTGCATATCTTCAATGTCGGGGATAAGAAAAGGTGAACCGACGGCGGGAATTTTGATTTTTCTGCATTTTGCGGCTTCGGGGTATCTTGCGATAACATCGCCGAATGCGGCATTGCAGACTTTAGCGTTTTTCTTTAACTGGAAAAGGATAACGCCTGAGGCGGTTCTGGTAGCCTTTTCCGGAATAAGCGACGATTTAATAAGCACAGCCTTACCTGCGTCAGAAACTATCAGCACATCACGGGACTCCGATTCATAGAACGCCGCAATGAGAGGGGACGCAGACGAACAGGCATTGGTAAGCCTTCTGCGGTTTGACTTTGTTTCATATGCGGACAGGGGAATTCTTACTCCCTTGCCGTTTTCAAATATGAAGATTACATGGTGCTCGCTATTGAACGAGGAATTCATAACCTTCAGCATTACGGGCTTTTCCCCGTCCTCAAAGTCAAGCTTTGCAGGGAGATAATCTCCCAATGCCGAAGCTTTGACCGGCTCAAAGGAGGATACCTTCGCCTTATACAGGCGGCACTGATCCGTAAAGACTATAAATTCGTCTTTGTTTTCGCAGTCCTCACTGCATACAATCTCGTCACCGTCCTTCAGTCTGTGCTCGTCGTTGCCGCGGAGAGACTGGGCGGTTATCTTCTTGAAATAGCCGCTTTTTGTCAAAACCACATGGCAATTATAATTTTCCACGGTTTCGATGACAGGCTCTTCCTCAATGTCCTCGGCACCGATTATAAGTGTTTTACGGGGTTTTCCGTATTTCTTTTTGATTTCCGCAAGCTGACGGGCGATTATCCCTTTCATCTTTATTTCGTCTGCAAGGGTTTCCTCAATATCCTTGATTTCAGCCTGAATTCCTTCGATTTCGTGAACTCTGTTAATAAGGTATTCCCTGTTCAGGTGACGGAGCTTGATTTCCGCAATATACTCCGCCTGAACACGGTCAATATTGAAGCCTTCCATAAGTCTGGGGACAACCTCGGACTCCAGCTCCGTATTTCTTATTATCTTTATTGCCTTGTCAATATCAAGCAGAACCTTGCTTAACGCTTTCAGCAGATGAAGCTTATCCTTTTTCTTTTTCAGGTCAAAATTAAGCTCTCTGGTGTAGCATTTTATGCGGAATTTTATCCATTCCTCCAAAATCGGGATAACTCCCAGAAGTCTCGGCGAGGAATCTATAAGAACGTTAAAGTTGCAGGAGAATTCGTCCTGAAGCGTGGTAAGCTTATAGAGCTTTGCCATGAGCTTGTCGGGATCCGTACCGCGGCGCAGGTCAAGGGTCAGCTTAAAGCCGTTAAGGTCGATTTCGTCTCTAACGTCAACAACCTCTTTCAGCCTTCCCTCCTTAATGAGAGATATGATTTTTCCCATTATTACCTCAATTGAGGTGGAATAAGGTATCTGCAAAATATCTATACAGTTGTTGTCCTTATCGTAGGAATACTTTGCACGCACCTTGACGCTTCCGTGACCTGTCTCGTATATTTGCTTCATCTGTTCCCTGTCGTATATGAGAAGTCCGCCGCCGGAAAAGTCGGGGGCTTTTATAATGTCCAGCATTTTATCAACGCTGATACGGGGATTTTTCAAAAGAGCTATTGTTCCGTCGCAGATTTCGCCCAGATTAAAGGAACAGATATTTGACGCAAGTCCCACCGCTATACCCATATTGGGTGAAACAAGTATATTGGGGAATGTGGTGGGAAGAAGCACCGGCTCCGTTGTGGTATTGTCATAGTTGGGAACAAGATCCACCGCATTTTTTTCAATGCCGGAGAAAAGCTCGGCGCAGATAGGGTCAAGCTTCGCTTCTGTATATCTTGACGCCGCATAAGCCATATCCCTGCTGTACTGCTTGCCGAAGGACCCCTTTGAATCTATGAACGGATGAAGCAGCGCTTCGTTTCCCCGGGTTAAACGTACCATGGTTTCGTAAATAGATGCGTCTCCGTGGGGGTTCAGGTGCATGGTCTGACCCACTATATTTGCGCTTTTTGTCCGGGCGCCGTTCAGCAGTCCCATTTTATGCATGGTATACAGGAGCTTCCGATGGGAGGGCTTAAAGCCGTCTATTTCGGGGATTGCTCTTGAAATAATTACGCTCATGGCGTAAGGCATATAGTTTGTCTCAATAGTTTCCGTTATGGGCTGGTTTACGATTTCCGCAGGTACTATTTCTTTTTTTATTACGGGTTTTTTCTTCTTCGGCATAACTACTCCATTTTACAGATGTATTACTTCGCATCCGGCTGCCCGGATTATTCTGTTATATAGCGCAAGGAATTCGTCGGTTTTCGGAGGAAGATGTGCAAATATTATATCAAGCTCCATGCCGTCAGCCGTGCGCAGCAGCTTAAAAAGCCTGTGCATTTGCTCCGCCGGGTCTGATTTTGAGCCTATGTCAAAGACAACGGCATCGGGGTAATCATTTACGTTTTCCGTATAGGAAAACACTGCCCGCTTTCCCTTTGCGGCTTTTATATATTTCGCAAAGGAGGCGTCGTCGCCGTCTAAAAGCACAAGCGGCACTGACGGCGCATAATGCTTATATTTCATACCCGGAGACTGGGGCTTATCCCCTGCAGACGACGGGTCGCATACTGCCTCGGCAACGTACACGTTTCCCAAAACACGTGCAAGCTCACGGGGTATTATTTCCCCCGGGCGGAGCACCGTGCATCCGTCATTTTCAAGACGGATAACCGTAGACTCCACGCCTATTCTGCATTCGCCCCCGTCCAAAATCATATCGATCTTTCCGTCCATATCCGCTCTGACATGCTCCGCAGTTGTGGGAGAGGGAGAGCCGGAAATGTTGGCGGAGGGGGCGGCAACAGGCACCTTTGCCGCAGAAATCAGTTTCCTTGCGGCCACATGCTC
>JAQXKW010000106.1 GCA_029010655.1 Clostridia bacterium
TCATGCGGGAATCGATATAGGCTACCCGGACGATGTGCACTGCACCCCCGATATGGTTCTGGACGTGCTGGACAGACTTCAGGGAATCATCGATAACAAGCTGGTTCTGGCGCACATGGGCGGATGCAGTCTTCCCGACGAGGTGCTGTTGAAGCTGTGCAAAAGGAACGTATACTTTGATACGGCGTTTGTCCTCCATTCTTACACGGAAAAATGCGTGGAGATAATTAAATCTCACGGTGCGGACAAAATTCTCTTTGCAACCGATTCTCCGTGGGCAGGGCAAAAGGAGTACGTTGAGCTGTTCAAGGCTCTGCCCCTGACAGAGACGGAAAAGGAACTGATACTGTATAAAAACGCCGCAAAGCTCTTAAAAATCGAAAAAACTTAAAAAATTTTTATAAAATTTCAAAAAAAGCGAAACCAACGGCATCAAAAAGCTGTGTATATAGGTGAAGGGCGCTTAGTCAGGATGGTATACCATGGATGATAAAGATATTCTTGAGCTGTACTTGCGGCGTGACGAAGAAGCGATAAAGCAGACCTCGGATAAATACCGCAGCTACTGCATGAAAATTGCCATGAATATTTTGGGAAGTGCGGAAGACAGCGAGGAATGTATAAACGACGCATATCTTGCCGCATGGAATTCAATTCCGCCCAAAATGCCGCAAATTCTTAAAGCATATCTGGGAAAGCTGACCCGTAATATTTCCCTGAACCGATACAATTTGATGACTGCTCAGAAAAGAGGCGGAGGAGACTTTGCCCTGTCTCTGGACGAGCTTTCGGACTGTATCGCCGATTCGGAAAAAGACGAGGAACAGCTTGCCGCGCTGATTGACGGTTTTCTCTACACACAGTCAAAGAAAGCCCGTCAGATCTTCGTCCGCAGGTATTTTTACTGCGATCCCGTCGCAAAGATTGCAAAGCTCTTCGGAATATCGGAAAGCAGTGTGAAATCCATGCTTTTCCGAACACGGGAACGGCTTCGCCGCTACCTTGCAGAAAACGGAATATCAGTATGAAAGGCGGTGAAAAAGTGAAAAGCGAAAAAACGGCAAAAGCGTTAAGCCACATTGATGATTCTCTTATTGAAGAAGCAGACGAGTCCCGTATTATCTGTGAAAGAATCAGAGTGCGGCGAACGGTGCGGCTTTGCGGTCTTGCCGCCTGTCTTGTGCTGATTGTGGGGATATTTGCCCTTGTAAATAACGGAAATGATGTCCTTTTTAACGGGATCATCCTTGACGGCACGCCCGTTGAGCTGACGGTCAATACACAGCGGTCTGCCGTCGCTCCGGCTGACGCCTCAGCACTCGAATGTGTTGAATTTGCCCTTGAGTTCAAAAAGACAACCCAAATTCAATGTGAAGAAGCTGAAATTTCAGTAAGGGCAGGGAAAGGAGGACAAGTCACTGACGGTGACAGCTACACCGTAAAAGGCAATGTAACGGTTCGCGTATTAGTGCCGGAAAAAGACCTTTCCTGCGTTATCCGCACCGACAACGGCTCGGATATAGTGCTGAAAAAAGACCCTGCCACGTGCTCGTGGTACATTAATCTTGAAAATAATTAAAAAAATAAAGGAATGAAAAAAATGAAAAACATTAAAATTTTTGCAGCAATTCTCCTGTCCGTAATTATGATAGTATCCCTTGTTGCATGCGGCAACAAAACAGAGGACAATAACGGTACAACAAACGAAGCAGAAGTAAACGACAAGGTTGAATCAAAAGACATTATTCCCGACGTTGACGAAAGCACAATGGGCGGAATTCTCTGGAACACCTTCGTGGAAGCATGCAAAACCAACACCACAACCGAAACTATCACAACTGCAATTTCTGAAAACTCCGGAGTTCAGTTCGCGCCTATGGTAATGGAGATTGAACCCGGACTTCTTGCCGGCTTTGACAATAACGAAATTACCGGCTTTAAGTCAGGATATACTTTTTCTCCCATGATAGGCACAATACCCTTTGTTTCCTATGTATTTGAGCTTGAGGAGGGAGCAGACGCAGAGACGTTTGTAAATACTCTGAAGGAGTCCTCAAATCCCGCATGGAACATATGCACCGAGGCAGAGCAGAC
Organism: Clostridia bacterium; assembly: GCA_029010655.1. Lineage (GTDB taxonomy): Bacteria > Bacillota > Clostridia > Oscillospirales > CAG-272 > Avispirillum. Next base: position 2,095 of record JAQXKW010000106.1, read on the forward strand.
TGTTGCAGGTACTAACGGCAACTTTGTGTTCTTTGTAATGTGTCCCGAATCCATGGAGCAGTAATTGCAAAATAATCTCAATACTATGAGGGGGTGATAAAATGCTGTTTTCAAGTATCGCTTTTCTGTACGTGTTTTTACCGGCGACTTTGATTCTGTATTTTATCGTCCCCTTTCGGTTTAAGAATGCGGTTTTGCTGGTTGCCAGTCTGGCATTCTACTTCTACGGTGAGCCCCTTTATACCTTTCTGATGCTCGGTACGGCTCTTTCGAGCTATGTGCACGGTCTGCTTATAGACAGATTTCGGGGAAAGACGCTGTCCAAGGTGTTTTTGTGGTCGTCAGTAATTACAAGCGTGCTTGTGCTGGGATTTTTCAAGTATTCCGATTTCTTTATCGGCAACGCCAACAAGCTGTTCGGCACGGACATTTCTCTGCTTGGTCTTGCCTTGCCCATAGGAATTTCCTTCTATACCTTTCAGACTCTCAGCTACACCATAGACGTGTACCGTGGGGACGCAAAGGTGCAGAAAAGCTTTATCCGTCTTGCAACGTATGTAACGCTTTTTCCTCAGCTTATAGCAGGACCTATCGTAAGATATACCACCGTTGAAAAGGAGCTTTCGTCAAGAAAGCATACCTTTGAGAGCTTTTCTTACGGTGTTAACCGATTTGTAATCGGTATGGGCAAAAAGGTGATTATAGCCGATACTCTCGGCGCACTTGCAAGTTCTCTGCACGGTATGAATGAAACGACCGTGGGCGGAATGTGGCTTTATGCCGCCGCCGCTTCGTTGCAGATATATTTCGACTTTTCGGGCTATTCCGATATGGCAATAGGGCTTGGAAGAATTTTCGGATTTCATTTTCCCGAGAACTTCAATTATCCGTTTATATCAAAAAGCGTCGCCGAATTCTGGAGACGCTGGCACATTTCTCTGGGCTCCTGGTTCCGTGATTACGTGTATATCCCACTGGGCGGAAACAGAGTTTCGCTCCCCCGATGGGGCTTTAACATTCTTGCGGTGTGGTTTCTTACAGGCTTTTGGCACGGCGCCGACTGGAATTTTATAGTATGGGGACTTTACTTTGCAGTATTCCTTGTGCTTGAAAAATTCTTTCTCAACAAGCTGTTTTCAAAACTGCCGTCTGTGTTTTCACGAATATATGTAACACTTGTAATTGCCGTCAGCTTTGTGATTTTCAACGGAAACGGCATGGCAGGCGTTATATCCGACTTGGGAACTATGTTCGGGGCAGGGGGCGCACCGATTTGGAACGCTCAGACGTCATATTATCTGAGCGGCTATGCATTTGTGTTAATCGCCGCCGTTGTGGGCGCAACCCCGCTTGTAAAATCACTATTCACAAAACTGAAAGCGAGCAAAAGGCTCTGTTATATTGTTAATGCGGCGGAGCCCTTATTTCAAATCGGCGTTTTGCTTGTTGTCAGCGCATATTTTGTTGACGGCTCCTTCAGCCCGTTCCTTTATTTCAGGTTCTGACCGGGTGAATGTATGAAAAATTCCGTAAAAAATATTGTAGTAACGGTAGTATTCTGCACATTTATCGGCGTGTTTGTTATAATGTGCATGTACCGATTTTTTAACCCTGCAAGGTTTTCCGAAACGGAAAGGCGGCCTTTAGCGCAGTTTCCGCAGGATATATCATGGGAAAGCGTCGTTGACAAAACGGCAATAAATGAGTTTGAGGACTATTCGGCGGATCAGTTTCCCCTGCGGGAGCTTTTCCGCACCCTGAAAGCGAAATTTCAGATAAATGTGCTTCGCCTGAACGAGAATAACGGCATTGCGGTAAAGGACGGTTATTTTGCAAAAATAGAGCCGGAATTTACCGACGGTCTTGTTGACTACTCCGTAGGAAGACTTGAGTTTATATACGAAAAATACCTGAAGGAAAACGGGGGAGAGAAGTATATATGCCTTGTCCCCGATAAAAACTATTTTTTCGGCAGGGACTTCGGCTATCCCGCCCCGGATTATAACGCTTTGAAAGAGACGGTTATGTCGGCTCTCCCCGATATGACGTATATTGATATTTTTGACGCTCTCTCACTTGATGATTATTACCGCACCGATACCCATTGGCGGCAGGAAAAGATTTCGGATGTTGTGAAAAAGCTGTCAGAAGCTCTCGGAGTAGCAAGCAGCCTGTCGGGAAATTATACGGAAAACCGTCTTGAAGGATTTCACGGCGTATATTACGGTCAAAGTGCTCTTAACCCCGACCCCGATACGCTGGTATATCTTACAAACGATATTATAGATTCGTGTACGGTATATGACTACGAAACCGGCGAAACAAGCCCGATATATGCTCCGGAGCTTTTTGATGGGACAGACGGATACGACGTTTTTCTGTCGGGAGCGCGTGCGCTTTTAAGGATAGATAATCCTTGTGCCGAAACAGATAAGGAGCTTATAGTGTTCCGTGATTCCTTCGGTTCAAGCATCTCTCCGCTCCTTGCGGAGGGCTATAAAAGCATATATTTGGTTGACATTCGTTACGTTTCGCCCGAAATTCTCGGCGATATGCTTGATTTTGAGGGAAAGGACGTGCTGTATCTTTACAGCGCACTTATTCTCAATCAGAAAGCATTCAAATAAAACGACAACTGAAAAATGACTGCCGCAAGTGAAATGAATCGCTTGCGGCAGTCATTTTTTGTATATTAATTATAAAACAAACTGAAGTGTGCAGAACGCTGCGTATATTATCAAAAGAATTACGCCCTGCGCTCGTGTGAGCTTTCCTTTCAAAAGAGGGGGAAGTGTGAGAATTCCCATAACCGCAAGCATTACGGGCAGGTCGATAATCAGTGATGCATTGACGCCTAAGAGAGTCTTTCCCGCAGGAATATCAAAGGGGGAGAGCAGGGGGGCAATACCGCTGACAAAAACAAGATTTAAGAAATTCGCTCCGATAATATTTCCGAGAGACAGGGCGCCGTGTCCCTTTATAAGCGAGGTAACGGCAGTTACAAGCTCCGGCAGGGAAGTTCCGAGAGCTACAAAGGTAAGGGCTATAACCGATTCGGGAACGCCCAGTTCTTCGGCGATAATCATTCCGTTGTCAACGAGAAGATCGGAGCCTACGGCAATTAACGCCGCACCGATTATGAGAAATATAACCATTATAAAGGTGCTTTTTGCTTCGCCGTTTTCTTCGTTTTCTTCCGGAATTTTCGGCATTTTTACGGCAGTTTTAATATTAACAGCCATGTAAACTGCGAAAATAACGAGGAAAATAACGCCTGTTATGCGGTTGAAACGGCCGAAGGCATAAGCCGATATAAG
>JAQXKW010000107.1 GCA_029010655.1 Clostridia bacterium
GCTCTGTCCATGGACTCGTCATAAATCCGCAGGCGAATCTTTTTCCTTATATTATCTCCGTCCACCTTTGAATAAAAATCGCCGTCGCATATGGAATCGAAATAGAGGCTTTTTACTCTGTAAGAACCGTTTGCCGAATAGCTGTCACGGGACAGCACGGCGGAAAGCCTTTTTGAAAGCGTTACGGCGTCTGCAAGGCTTACGTAATACTTTAGCTCACAGCGTTCCGTTGTCAGCACATTATCTGGCATAGGGCACCTCCGTTTCTAATATGATTACCCGACTATTTTACCATAAGGGACGCTTCTTGTCAACAAAGCTATATCTTTTAGCGGCTGCGAAATATTGTAAACCTATTTTATGAAATCGGTTGACAATTTCCGTCTTTTATGTTATACTTTCCCCCGGAGGTGGAAAAATTGGGTACAAAGGAACAATTACTCTCCCTTTTTGAAAACAACAAGGGCATATATTTTTCCGGCGAGGACATTGCGGGAAAGCTCTGTGTGTCAAGGGCGGCGGTATGGAAGGCCGTTAAGGCATTGCAGAGCGACGGCTATGTTATCGACGCCGTTCAGAATAAGGGCTACTGTCTTTCGGAAAACACGGATATTCTTTCCGTTCAGGGCATAAAAAAGTATTTATCTCCCCTGTGCTCGGATGCGGAAATTGAGGTTTTCCCCGTTATTAACTCCACAAACACCCGTGCCCGTGAAAAAGCGGAGGCGGGAGCGGGAGATTTCTTTACCGTTATATCAAGCGAGCAGACCGCAGGTCGGGGCAGGCGGGGGCGAAGCTTTTATTCCCCCGGCAAAACAGGCGTTTATTTAAGTATAGTGCTCCGTCCGTCTCACTGCACCGGCGAGGAGGCGGTTCGCTTTACAACCATGGCGGCTGTTGCCGTCTGCGAAGCGATTGAAGCCGTTTCCGGCGAAAAGGCTGAAATCAAATGGGTAAACGATGTTTTTGTCAGGGGCAAAAAGGTCTGCGGTATTCTTACCGAGGCTTCCTTCGGGCTTGAGGACGGATTTTTGGATTACGCCGTTTTGGGCATAGGCATTAACGCCTCCGTCCCCGACGGGGGCTTTCCCCCGGAGCTTCGGGATATTGCCGGCGCCGTTTTTGAAAACGCGCTGAGCGACGGAAAAAACCGTCTTGCGGCAGAGGTTATGAACAGCTTTATGAGCTATTACAGAGGTGTTTGTGAAAAGGATTACATAGAGCAGTACATAAATCGGAGCTTTGTTACAGGCAAAAAGGTTTGGGTTATCTCCCCCACTTCAAAAAAAGAAGCGCAAGTTTTTGGAATTGACCGTCAATGCCGACTTCTTGTTGAATACCCCGACGGAAAAACGGAGGCGCTGTCCTCGGGGGAAATAAGCATACGTCTCTCTTAAAAAATTACAAAAAGGTAAAAAATGACACAGCAAAAAAAATTAAAGGTTCTTGATTTGGCGTTAATCGCTATGTTTTCCGCCGTTATGGCGGTTTGCTCCTGGATATCTGTCCCCGCAACCGTGCCTTTTACGCTTCAGACCTTCGGCGTATTTCTGGCGGTAGGCGTCCTGGGCGGAAAAAAAGGCAGTATTGCAGTTTTAGTATATCTCATACTGGGAATGGTTGGCGCACCCGTTTTCGCAGGCTTTTCCGGCGGTATAGGCGCTCTTTTGGGAAGCACCGGCGGATATATTATAGGCTTTCTGTTCTCCGCTCTGACAATGTGGGCTTTTGAAGCTCTTCTCGGCAAAAAAACATGGGTGCTCGCCCTTTCAATGGTGGCGGGTCTGCTTGTTTGCTATGCCTTCGGCACGGTTTGGTTTATGGTAGTTTACGCAAACGGCACGGGACCTATCGGTCTGTGGACGGCGCTTACCTGGTGCGTTATTCCCTACATTATTCCCGACGCGCTGAAAATCGCTCTTGCATTAGTTCTCTCAAACAGGCTGTCAAAGCTCAAAAATAAAAGCGTAAAATGACGGAAAACAAACCGCTTTCGCTGAGAGCGCACCACGGATTATGCCTGTGCTTTTTCAGAGGCAAGGGTTACAGCGAAGAATTTGTCGGAAATATGACATGTATTGTAAATATGCTGACGTCAAATCCTTTTGTTACGGTTACATCGCAAGCAGATGTAATTTGTCGGGCGTGCCCCAATAACCTTGAGGGAAAATGCGCCTACGCGGAAAAGGTATGCGAATATGACCGACGGGTACTTTGGTACTGCAATATATCGGAGGGGGACGTTATTCCCTACTCCGAATTTCAGGATAGAATTAAGAATAATATTCTGCTCCCCGGAAAAAGGCGGGAAATCTGCAAAGGGTGTCAATGGGACGCCCTTTGCAGGGAGTATGAAAAAGGGGCTGCGGCAAGTGAGTAAATCACGGGCACAGCGCCTTTTTTATTATTGGGCGGTGACAGCAGACCGGTAGGGGCGATTCACGAATCGCCCGCCGGCTTTCATTATCCGCTGTTATAACGTAAATCTGTCGATTCTGTTGCGGGCGATTCGTGAATCG
>JAQXKW010000108.1 GCA_029010655.1 Clostridia bacterium
AAACGGACTTGTTACCCTGGCGCGTATTTCTCAAAACCATAGCCTTTACGGATATACCTTTGAAATTGCATTGGGCGGATCTGTTATTCTGGATGTTAAGTACGAAAACGGTTTGCCGATTTCAAACGGAAGTTTCTTCGGCATCGGAAACGATACCTATCCTTTTAAGGGAAAGTTTCTCATCGGCGGCTCTGCGGATACATCAATTGCCATCGGAGACAACAGCTGGCGTTATCTGTTTAATAATCTATCCAACGAGGCACAGATAGTCTCGGGCGGAAATTACTATCTGTATTCGTCCTATGTGGCTCAGAATGAAAGCCCCCAGGAAGCGGACTCTTTTGCGTTCTGCAGAACGCTTTCGGTAACTAAACAGAACGGAGAACTGAATATCAGCGGATTTCGCTTTGGTGCAACAGCCGAATCGGGTAAAAGCGGAGCTCTTGTAAAAGGAGACAGCCTGACGGCTTTGTTTGCATGCCAAGTGAAAAAAAGCGGAGCGGATTCTTTTTCCGTAGACCTGTCGAAAAGCCTTACAAGCGGAACATATGTTGTTGAAAGCACCGCCGATGACGCAGGCGGCTTGTTCGGCACGGTTGAAGCGGGCGTTAATGCAACAGTCGGATTGCCCCAATCCTTAACATTCAATGTAAAAGCAGACGGTTTTCAGAAAAACGCCGGCGTTTTGATAGCAAGCAATTTCGGCAATGTAACTTTTGTTGCCGGTAGCGAAAATCAAGGTGCAAATAAGGGCTTCTCCTTCACAGGGGAATTAAGCTCTACGGGGTCTTCAGGTCTTATCGGAGCGAGCAAGGATGCCTCGCAAACCACGTTTTCCGAAAATGTTGTCATAGACGCTCTGAAAGCTTCCGGACTGCGTGCCGGAGGTATTGCCGGAACGGGCAACGGACTTATAAGCATAAAAAATGCGGAAATCAAAAATTCATCCTTTACAAGAATAGCTACCGGTGAGTCCGGACGTCTGGGCGGCGCCGTGGGCAGTGCGGACAAGCCCGAAGGAGGCCTGCGTGTTGCGGATGGCTGTTCTGTTAAGCTTTCGGGTAATACCTTCACCGCAAACGGAGACGCCTGTGTCGGCGGTTATATGGGTTATTTGAATACATCGGGCGAAGATCTCAAAAATATATCCGTCCTAAATAATATCGTTACAGGCAGCGGCAACTCAGCCGATAAGCTCGGCGGATATATCGGAAGCCTGACAACCGCAGGGGACTTTACGCTGTCCCTTACAGACGAAAGCTCAGCTGAGTTTAGCAAAATAACCGCAGGTGTCTGCGGCGGCATAATTGGAGAGGTTAATGCCGATTTGCAGTATTCTGTTGTCCTCGCAGGCGCAGGAGCGTCCGGCAGTACGGTGAACTGTACCGTTAATAACTCCTCTGCGGCCGTTGTGGGCGGACTTGTAGGAAGAATCACAAAGGGATATTTTAAGGTTGACGACCTTTCATTAAATAATTCCATCGAACGGACAAATACAGCCGCAGATATTGCAGGTGCTGTCAATCCCGGCGCAGTGCTTGATGCGGGTAAGCTGTCTCTTTATGAGGCGAAGGGCTCTGTGCTGGTCGGTAAGATAGGCAAGGGAAGTGTTGTCCGCCTGCGCGGTGAAATTACGGATACATCGGCTTCTGTCCAAAACCTGGTGTATGAGCAGGACGCTTCACTGATTTATAAAGATGTTGACTGTACCTATACCGGCGAAAAATCTGCAAACAACGATATAGGAAACTACGGTCAGGTTGTAAGAAACGATACCCTGAGAGTTATCTCGTTTAATGAAACCACCCACGGGGTATCTCTTGTGGGCGACCCCCTAAGCGGAAGCGGAGATATTTCCGTAGCGGGCGTAACCGATTTTGCAAAGCTCGCCATAACTTTCCACACAAAGGGCGCAATTTCGGGTGTTGACGGCGTTACGGCTGATAACTATTCCGCTCTGTTCGGCAGAAATATAAACCTCACAGCCGATGTTTCGCTTGATAATACGGGTATTGAACAGTTAACCCCTTCAAACGATATAACCACCCCGTATACGGGAACCCTCAGCGGCGGCGGTAATACGGTCACCCTTGCAATAGGTCAGAATATACACGGTTCAAATCCCGGTGTTAAAGCAGGCGCCAATAATAAGCGTAATTCTCTTGCGCTGTTCTCCTATATTAAGAATGCCACTGTAAATAATGTTAATATAGGCGGAAAAATATACCTCTGCCTGCCCGATGCAGATCAGTACGTGGGTTCTCTCGCAGGAAAGGCGGACGGGGAGCTTTCACTTAAGAGATGCTCGGTGAATACGGAAATCAAGATTTCCAACGGCGTTGCGAAAAAAAATAACAAGACCTCGCTGTATGTAGGCGGGGCGGTCGGCTACATCGGAGATGTGAGCCGCCTTTCCGCAACAAACTGCACACTGGGAGCGAGTATTTCCGACAGCACGAATAACGCATACTATACTGCGGACAATAACAGGCTGTCTTACGGCGGCTTTTCCGGTTACGTTTCCTATACGGGAACCGATGAAATCAATTTTCAGAATAATACAATTAAAACAACCGTTGAAAAAAGTAGCAGTTATTCCAACCTGAAGATCGGCGGTTTTATCGGCGAGCTTAAATGTGCAAACTATGTAACGGCAAATATGCGCGGAACAAAAGCTCAGAATGTCAGTATTACGGCAAATTCCGCAACCGGTTCTTCAGGCGGAATACTTGGCTATTCCTTTGATAAATGCCATGTAATTTTGAACAGAGAATATTCCGGAACCGTAAAGACAGGCGTCGCAGATCTTGGCGGACTTCTTTACACTATGAACGGCAGACTTACTGCCGAAAAAGGCTTTGCCGTGACCGGAACAAAGCTCACATCAAGCGGTGAGCTTCGCGGACTTCTTTTGGCAGACGGAAAAACAGCGCTTGTAACGGTAAAATCGTCTCCCGACGGCTTCAGAGATGTGACTGCCGACGACGGCTTTGATCTGTTTGTGGGTGAAAACATAGAGGATTATACCTCCGTGGAGGTTGCCGCCTCCGGCGGTATCGTGACGGTAGAAACGGGAGATGCTTTGGGCAAACTGCCGAATAATTCAGATTGGTATGCTTTGATTAATTCACGTGAGAATACCAAAACCCGTTATTATTTCAATATTGCGGGACTGGAAAACATAACCGATGCGTCGGAAACCGTGAGAAACGAAACGGATTTGATGTATTGGCATGTTGTGGATTATGCAGTATCCCTGCCCGATTATGTAAAGACAGAATTTTTCCATACGACGGTTAACAGTATTACCTCTGTCACCTCTGTCACCTCTGATATTAATATGACGGATTACTGCTTCTATCCTACCGAAAAGGAAGCAGTCACAATAGATTTCAAAGGACATAAGCTGACCTTCGGAAAGACTGTGAGCGTGAATGCCGCAAACCAGTTCTTCGGCTTGCAGGCAGGACTTCTTTCGGATATTAACGACGGCGGAGCGAAAACTGAGGCTCAGATTAACAGAATAAAGCTGGCCGGACAAGCTTCGTATCTCGGAAACGATCTGGGCTCCGGCGCACTTATCTGCGGAACGGTGTCCGGCTCTAATGTAAATAACAATAGATTTGATGTTGTGCTTACGGTTTCCGATGTTACATTAAGCGGTCTTTCGGTAGAAACCGCCTCCGATTACCGACCCATGCTCATTAACCGTATCGCAAGCTATACGGAATCTTCCGTTTCGGGCATTAAGCAGGAGGAATACACAGACGTTAGCTCTGCGGCTTCGTCCTTAATCGGAAAAGGCGGTATGCTTGAAGGCTCAACACCGTCCTCCTTCGTTAAAATGACGTTAAGCAACGTGGTGCTTGATGCAAAAAAGGCTGATACCGTGTTTACAAAGGCGTCTTTGTTCTATGACGTTCTCTATGAAAGCGGTTCAGGCTCATTCATCTATAACTTTAATTTTGGTGAGGACTGGGGAGTCGGTCTTCAGCATCAGGTAACATACGGTGCGGAGCTGTACCTTAACGAGGATCAGAGAACATATTTTGATAAGAATATTCCTGTCAATCCCGAAACAAAGCCTACGGAAGCCAGCGAATTATATAACTTCCAGAATTATTATCTGCCCTACGTTTACACCGGATATGATTTGGTGAAAAACAAGACAAATATTAATCTGAGCGTTAACCGCAAGGGTGCAGACTTGATTGAAGGATACGGAACATACCACCATCCCTATATAATCAGATCGGCAAAACAGCTTGAGTATGTCTCAAAACTGCTTTCCGGCAATAACGAACCCTTCAGCGACGGCTGGAAGATAAACTTCCCCAGCGGAAGCTGGGGTAGCCTTTCCACGCTGGATTTGACCGGTTACTATACGGTTCAGGCAGTAAACGGAGATTTGTGCCGTACAGACCTTCCCTCCGATGTGCTGAGCAGGGAGGTACTGCTGGCTTATCTGTCAGGCGCTTACTTTAAGCTGGCAGACGATTCAAACCCCGTGCTTTCTTCGGGCTATGCGGGACTCGGCTCTACCGCCTACCCGTTCCACGGCGTTATACACGGAAACGGTGTTACCGTTACCATGCCCGATGCGGATACCGCTATCGGCTCCTACGGCTACGGTTTTATAAACGTTGCAAACGGATGCGCCGTATATAACCTTAAACTCAGTTACGGAACGGTAGTTCTTTCGTCCGATGCATTTACGGACGGACAGACGCCCACCTCCGGTCCTGCGGACAGTACTCTGTCAACAACCCTGCCTCACTTCGGCGGCGCGATTGCCTGGGTAGCGGGCGGAGATAACCTTTTGGATAAGGTTTCTGTTTCTGTCGGCACGGTGACTCCGGGCGCATGCCATACTGTGTGCGGCGGCTATGTGGGTATGGTTTCAGGCGGCGGTGTGCTTCTTTCGGAGTTAGGGGAATTAACTCTGAACAAAAGCAGTCACCTGTACCATAACAACTATGTGGGACGGGTTCTGGACGGCTATGCGCTTGCTTTTGACGGCAAAACCTATGACAACAGTAAGGTGCTGTTGGGACTTAACGAAACCCGTGCCGACTTTATAATTCCCGCAATTACCAAAGATGTTATCGTCAGCCATAACAGCGGATTTGTAAGCGGCAATACCTTCTCTTTGGCAAATGCCCGGGATTTACTGCTGTTCTCCTTTGCTATGAACAGCGGTGCGTTTGCGGGAAATACCGGCTACGCCTACGGCAGTACTTCGCTGTCCCGTTACGGCGATTACAGCCATGTGGGCGACGAAGCATGGAGCGGAGTAAATGCCAACGGCAGGTACTCGGACGATGTTAATAAAACTGCCGTTCTCTCAGCGTATTTCGGAGTAAATACGCCCACGGATCTGCAGAGTACAGCTCTTACGGTAAAGCTTACCGGAACTCAGTACGACCTCGGACCTTACGGTAACGCTTTCCGTGCCGTCAGCGGCGCTTACAGCAAATCTCTCACATATAAGATTGCTTCTTTCGGCGGAGATACCCAAAAGGCAACGGTTTATCTTGATATGGATATGCTTCAGTATGCGGTAGGAAAGAAGGACAGCGACGGCGACAAATCTTTTGCAGAGCCTGACTCTATCCGCCGCTACGGCCTGTTCGGCAGTATTTCAAATACGGTCACATTCAGAAACGTTGTCTTGTCCGGTAAAATCTCTGTGTCATGTATCGACAGCGGCAACAAGGTTATGGAGTCCGACCCGTTTAACAGAGTTTCCGTAAATGACGGCGTTTCTGTCGGAGGCTTTGTGGGAATCTCCAACGGTGCCGTAACATTTACCGATGCTTCGTTAAAGGATATTACGGTAAACTCTCCCGACGTTTGCGGCGGCTTTGTGGGCAGGCACGCAAGCGGAAACTTCACGGTAGAAAGCGGCTGCTCATATGAGAATGCAACCGTCAAGGGCAAACGTCATACAGGCGGCATTGCCGGTTATGTGGGAAGCGGAACAGTCTCCATTACGGGACTGAAAGCCACAGACTCGATAGTCGAGACCCGCGTGGATTTGAGATATATGTCCGGTACCTTGTACGGAACTGCCGGCGGTGTCATCGGATATGTGGGAAGCGGGACTTCAAGTGTTACGCTGACGGACTGCACAGTCACAAAGACCGCGGCAGTCTATACGGCAAACTATAAAAACACAGGCGACTATGTAGCTTCGGGCGGACTTGTGGGCTATGCGGAAAAAAGCATTTCAGCGAACAACTGCACGGTAGACGGCTGCGTTGTGCTTGCGGTTTCCAATTTCGGTAGCGGCTCCGTTTTCCCGGATACTTTAAGTCCCAGCAAAAATACACTTTCGGACAGCTTTAAAAATTCCGTTGTTTATAACGGCGATAAGCAGAATGTTGCAAACCTTCTTGCATGGATGCTGGAGCAAAAAGCCGACGACGGCGGCGGTTATTCTGTTGGCGCTGCAGGCGGAATTCTGGGTGAAGCAAGAAACAATGCCGGTGTCACTCTTAATAATTGTACCGTGTCCGCAGTTAATGCACCGTCGGTTATTGCCGCCTTCAATGACGCTGGCGGCCTTATAGGCGAGCAAAGAGGCGGTACAGATGTAAGCATTACCGGTTGCCGTGTGAAAACCGACGGATATGATATGTATATTGTGGGCGGTCCCCGTGCCGCGGGCGTTATTGCCTACAGAAACACCACAGGTACTCCTACATATACCATAAACGATTTTCAAATTGAAGGAACTGCCGCAAACCCGATTCGTATTTTGGGAATCAAGTATAACACAACTGATGCCGCAGGTATTATCGGCGATATCAACAAGGCAAACCTGACAGCCGAGAATTGTAAGGTGTCTTATTGTATTATCGGCGGTTCAAGGGCGGCGGGAGCCTGGAGCAATGTCATCGCCGGGTCAAATATAAGCTTTAACAATATTGAAATAAGCAATAATCTTATTTACAGTAAACATAAAGATCATTACGCAGGTGGACTGCTTTGCTATGCAAACGCCGCTTCTGCCGTTGACGGTGTTTGCATCGGAAATAATTACATTGTCGGAGTAACCGGTGCCGGCGGCATGACCGGTCAACTGATCGGCGGTAATTCGCTTTCTGCGAAGTATGTCATTCTTGATGACAATGTAATCCGCAAAATCAGTGCAAAAGTGTCTGACTTTACCTTTGCCGCAAATTCTTTGGCGGATGGTGCCGCCGCGGATGCCCTGTACGATACCGCTAAAACCTCATTTACCAATGTGGGCTTAATTGCAGGCAATAACAGCGGTTCTGTAACGGCAATAGCGGTCAGCTGTTCCGACCCCGACGCGGGAGATACACGTCAAAAGAACTTCGGTACAGGCGCAGGGACGGGAACCGTGGTGTATGCCGCATACGGCGCTCAGGAGCCTTATAAAACCGAAGATCTTACTCCTCAGCAAGCTATAGAAAAGATGAGCCTTGATGTTTCTGTGGGCGCCGAACAGCGTACCCTATACGGAGACTCCGTTACAACCGGCACTCCTCAGGAAATCAACAGCCTCACATGGTGGCCCTATAAAGACACGAGCTTTGTGCTGGGAGACACGGCTATTACCGCGCTTTCCGAGCTTGTGCCCGGAGTTACCGAAAACGGGACGCTTCCTCTGCTTTGCCTGAACGAAAAAACGGACGCAACTATGAAGGGCTATATTAATATGCTCACCGCCGGAGGATTTGATTCCGCTGTTTCAAACGATACGGGAGTCACCGTAGCGTCGAAGCGGTACAGCGTGGCAGACAACGGAAATCTGACGGATCTGGACACAGACGGAAGCGTTGTTTACAGCGACGGAAAGTTCTCGGCAGGAGTATATGACAACCTGGAGGGCGATGTAAAAACGCTGACGGTGCTGTCAATAAAATACAGTGATGTATATACAATGCATGTGGCAATATATTATCACCGTTCAGTGAACCTTAAAACCTTTGTAGTACCCTTGGAGGGCGAGCAGTATTATCTTCCTTCATTTTTGAACTTTGCGTCGGAGCCGAACGGTTCTTTGAGAACTAACGTATCATTCGGCAGTCCTTTCACGCTGTATGTTGAGTACAACTATAACGATATGGCAATGACGCTGGAGAATTTGGAAAACTTCAATAAGCAGATCGAGCTTACCCAGTCAAACGGCGTCAGCGACGAAAGTGCCCGGATAGAAAAGGGAACGGAATTTATTTTAATCGATTTGAACAGCGAAAGCCCGTCAGGATATACCTATTACACCCTGGCACTTGATAAAGACGAACGGTTCATTAATTTCAGCTCCTTTACCAATGAGAGCACGGGAGACTTCGGTCATATTCCGCTGAGCGAGATACAGAATATCGCCCATCTCGCCCAAAACCGCATATGTAAGGATACAAGCGACTGCGTGTTTACGGAAAAGTATCTTATGGTTGTTTTCCCCGTTCAGAACAATACCGACAACGCTATTACTTACAATATGAAGGCTGTAATAGATGAGGAACAGAGACAGGCTACAAATATTGTGGTAAAGCGTTTGAAGGAGGTATACGGTCAGGTGTCCGTGTGGAGCTCTCCGAACGCAGACATGACAGCGGATTATGTGTCCGATACAGCCTTGAGCAAGCAGTTCTCCAATTTGAGCGACAATCCCATACAAATGAACGTGACTTCAACGGTAAACTTTGCAAACGGCTATGTTACCGCACTGCAAAGCCAGAACGGCGCTGTGTACGGAACTCATGTTATCCGATTGCGAAACGAAAAGAATCAGTACGTGGAATTGCCCATGCGTACGGCTGTTAAGGTTGAGACGCCGGACGGCGAGGTAATATACGAAAACGAGCTCGCCGATGCTACCTCGCAGATACGGTTTTCCGTGGGAGATATTCTGAAAAAGGTAACAACAGGGAACAGGGCCGAAATGAGTTATCGGATAACCTTAGACTTTTCAGGCGTAAACCAAAACGACTTCAACAGTATATTTGCCGTAATGGGACAATCCTCCTATACGCTTGTGGATTCGTTGTATCTTTCCGCCGACAGTGAATTGCTGGGAAGCGGTCCGTGGGACGCATTTAAGGAGTATACCGTCAGCATAGACACAGGCGTAAAGCTGGCTGTGGTTCCCACTGACAACCGCCATCTGGGCATTAACCTGATAAAGCAGGAGGACGAAACCAACAACGGCAAAATCGACTTTTCCGTTGTTGCAAAGTTTGATGCCTTTGCAGGAAAAACCTTTGATGAAGCGACAGTTTCTTTCTCCGTCAGCAAAAAGGTCTTTGAAGGCGGCGTATATAAATACGTTGAGCTGGAAAACGAGGACCCGTTAAAGTGGACGGTCTCCAAGGACGGGGCTCCGGTTAATTCCGATGTTCTCACGGTGGTTGACAAGGAATGCAGCAGCATGTACCGGTTGGATGTTGATATTAATCAGGAATACGGACCGGCTGACTTGACAAACTACCGACTTATCGTTAATATCTCCGCAACCGCAGATGACGGAACGACCATAGGGGCAAGCGAATATTTCGTGTTCCTGCTCTGTAAGCTGGAGACGGAACCGCCCGCTTAAATTCGGTTGTGCCTAATACTAATGCGCAAAATAAGCCGAAGGCTCGTCATGAGCCTTCGGCATTTTGCTATTTTGAAAATCTCGTAAATAAATATACAATCAGCGAAATTGCGGACATAACGGCAAAAATCGCAAGCATGCCCTGTCCCATAAGCTTAACAGCCCACATTAAGTCTGTCAGGTTCATAAAAGCCTCCCGTCATTTTATCATTTCAGGTATTAAATCAAGTATTATTCCGCCGGCAAGCACCGACGCAATCTGTCCCGAAACATTTGCACCCACCGCATGCATGAGAAGAAAGTTTTGGGGGTCAGCCTCCTGCCCCAGCTTTTGAATTACACGGGCAGACATGGGAAACGCAGAAATTCCGGCGGCTCCCACCATGGGATTTATCTTGTTTTTCGTGAATAAATTAAGGAATTTCGCAAATAAAACTCCCGCAATACTGTCGAAAATAAAGGCCAATAAGCCAATCCCCATAATAATCAGGGTTTCAAGGGTCACAAAATTTTCCGCTACCATGCTGAAGGAAACCGTAAGCCCAAGCAGGAGAGTAATAAGATTTGCGAGAACCCTTTGTGCGGATTCAGCCAAAGAGTCAAGCACGCCGCACTCCCTCAAAAGATTTCCGAACATAAGAAAGCCAACCAAAGCAACGGAGGAGGGGGCAATAAAGCCGGAAATAAAGGTTACCGTGACGGGGAACGAAATTCTCAAAAACCTCGATACCTTTGCAGGGCTGTATTCCATTCTTATTTGCCTTTCCTTTTTTGTGGTAACCGCCTTTACTGCGGCAGGCTGTATAATGGGAACTAACGCCATATAAGAGTATGCCGCAACGGCAATGGCGCCTGTGTAATTGGACTTTAGAACCTGAGATACTAAAATAGACGTGGGACCGTCCGCCGCACCGATAATACCTATTGAAGCGGCGTCCTTCAGGTCAAAGCCCAAAAGCACCGCAATTATAACCGCAAAGAAAATTCCGAACTGCGCCGCCGCACCGAAAAGAAACATTTTCGGGTTTGACAGAAGCGGCCCGAAGTCTATCATCGCCCCTATTCCGATAAAAAGCAAAAGGGGCATTGCCTCCGATGCGCCGATACCCACGTTATACAGCCATTCAATAATTCCGGAAACCTCTCCGATGCCCTCAACGGTCTGATTTAATACGCCCGTTAGGGGCAGATTTACAAGTATCGCCCCGAAGCCCATGGGAAGAAGAAGGGAAGGCTCATATTTCTTCTTAACCGAAAGATAAATAAGTGCGATTCCCACCGCATACATAACAAGCTGTTTCCATGTAACAGCCCCAAAGCCCTCTAAAAGAAAACTCATAGTCCGCCTCCCGCTTTTGCTTTGCAGTAACTTTGCCCATTGTATCACGGGGAAAATTAGGTTTTTGTCGAATATAGGGTTTTTGCCATAATACAAAACGCACCCTGCGGAAAAAACCTTACCGCAAAAGTTTTGCGAACTTTTAGGCAAGGCAAAAAAATTATTGAAAAAACAGGTAAAATGTGTTACCCTATAAGCATTGGGGGGTGATACCGTGAATACTTACTCAAAAATAATGAAGCTGAAAGAGACGGCAGGTGAAAAATACTGGCAGAACAGAATTGCCGCCCAGCTTTTGTATTTATATAACCTTTCCGAAATGCAGAGTCTCTGCGCCGAAAAGGATATTGCCGAAACGGTTGACAGCCTTTGGGAATCCTTTGAAAAATATGAGTCCGTTTTGCCCGATGAAGCGAAAAAAGCCGAGGAAAAACTGTCGGAGTACTCCGAGCAGGCAAAGAAAATGACGGCGCATCTGGTTGCCCACGCCCATATAGATATGAACTGGATGTGGGGAATTCAGGAAACTGCGGCAGTAACGGTAGACACAATGCGGACAATGCTCGGCTTTATGAGAGAGTACCCGGAATTCACCTTTTCTCAGTCTCAGGCGTCCGTTTACGAGATTATCGAAAAATATGCGCCGGAGCAACTCATAGAAATTAAGGAACGGATAAAAGAGGGCAGATGGGAGGTGTCTGCGTCCACATGGGTTGAAAACGACAAAAACATGTCCGATTTTGAATCCCAGGCACGGCAGATACTCTATACGAAGAAATATCTTGCCGAGCTTCTCGGAATAGATGCGAATAAGCTTGAACTGGATTTTGAGCCGGATACCTTCGGGCACAGCGAGAATGTACCCGCAATACTGGCGGCAGGCGGCGTAAAGTATTATTACCATTGCAGAGGCTATGAGGGAGAGACGGTTTATAACTGGGAAGCCCCCTCCGGCGAGCGGCTTCTGTGCTACCGTGAGCCCAAATGGTATAATGCGGACATTACCCCGTATTCTCTGTCCGATATGCCCAGAATGACGGCAAAATACGGGCTTTCGGATATGCTTTTGGTGTACGGTGTGGGCGACCACGGCGGCGGCCCCACAAGACGGGATCTTAATGCCCTGTGTGATATGAAAGCATGGCCTCTCTATCCCGAAATGAAGTTTTCCTCATACGGTAATTTCTTCAAAGCCATTGAGCCTTACCGAGATAATTTTCCCACAGTAAAGGGTGAGCTGAATTTCCTGTTTACGGGATGCTATACTACCCAGTCAAGACTGAAAAAAGCCAATAAGCTGGCAGAAGCAAGACTGTATGACAGCGAAATGCTGTCGGCGGCGGCATACGAAAGCCTTCGGAGCGTCCCCCGTGAGGGAAGATTTGCAAAGGCTTGGGAAAACACGCTGTTTAACCAGTTCCATGACATTCTCCCCGGCAGCGGTATGAACGAAACAAGGGAATACGGCATGGCGCTCTTTCAGGAAACCCTTGCGCTTTCCAATGCGGAGGAGCAAAAGGCAGTACGGGCACTGACGGATAATATTGATACCTCTGCCGTCTCTGTCAGCCCTGAAAAGGACGGCGGAGAATCGGAGGGCGGCGGTGTTGGGTATTCCGCCTCCCATGTTCAGGGCTATATGTTTCCCCAAACGGAAAGGGGAGCGGGCGACACCCGTATTGTCCATGTTTTCAATACTACATCTCTCCACAGACACGAAACGGCGGAAATCGTCCTGTTTGACTATACTGCTCCTTTGTCCCTTATTAAAGTAACCGACAGCAAGGGCTGTGACGTTCCCTTTACCGTGGCGGAGCACGGTCAGTATTATTGGAAGCACCATACCACAAAGCTGTATATTACGGCAGACTTACCCCCGTTTTCCTACGAAACCTATGTGGTGTCACAGAGAGAGGACGACAGAAAGCCCGATTTTTTGGAGAATATTACCCATAGAGTTCATAATATAACGGATGCGCCCGTCTTTCTTGAAAACGAGCTTATCAGGGCGGAATTTGATAAAACCCATATGACCCTGAAAAGCCTTACGGATAAACGCACGGGCGAGGAAAAGGTCAGAGAGGGAAGCGCCTCCTTCGACTATATCCGTGAATCAAACCGCCGAGGGGAATCCTCTTGGATTGTGTCGGAGTTTATGTCTCTTGAGTCTATCAACGAAAAGTATGACGTAAAATATCTGGGAGAATCTCATACGGATTGGGAGCAAAAGCTGAAATATACGGTAGCCTTCGGCACTTCCGATATAACGGCTGAAATATCTCTCAAAAAGGGAAGCCCCCTTATTACATACGATATATGGGTAAACTGGACGGAGCCCGGCTCACGGGGAACTTATATTCCTCAGCTTCGCTTCAGCCTGAAGGAAAAAGAGAAAAGCGAAAAGTATATATACGATATACCTATGGGAACAAAGGAGAGGGCGGCTCTTTCTCACGATGTTCCGGCAATAAGCTGTCAGCTTTCCGAAAACGGACTTTTACTGCTGTCGTCGGAAAAGTACGGCTTCAGAGGATATGACGGCACCATGTCGCTGACGCTTCTGCGCTCTTCCTTTGACCCGGATCCGTACCCTGAGCTTGGACGGCATCAGATAAAGTTTGCATTCGGTATTGCCGAAAGTGTGCAGAACGCTTTCGATATATCGAAAATTTACCGTCATCCCCTTATCACCTTCCCCGGAACAAAACATGAGGGAAAACTCCCCATGAGCGGCAGTTTCTTTAAGGTTTCGGGAGCTAAAGTGTCAGCCGTCAAGGTGGGCGAGGATAATAATTCCCTCGTATTCCGCCTTTACAGCACGGAGGAAAGCGAAAAAACCGCTGAAATCACGCTGAATACGCCTGTCCGCAGGGCACACCTGTGCGATTTGTCCGAGCGAATTGTGGGCGGGGCAGCCGTTGCGGGAAATAAGGTCAGCTTCCGAATAGGGGCAAAATCTGCGATAACGGTAAAAATAACTGTGTAGGAGAAAAATATATGCCCGGTTTGGGAACCTTAATAAATGCAATAACAATAGTAGTCGGCGGCATTCTCGGACTTTTGTTCGGAAAGCTCATTAAAGAGAGAGTCCGTGTGGGAATTGTCAGCGCTATGGGAGTTGCCGTTATATTTATCGGCATGGACGGAACTATTGAAAAATTTATAGAAAATTACGGACCTTCCTCCGTAAATAAGTCAATAATGCTTGTGGTGTGCCTGGGGCTGGGGACGCTTATCGGCGAGCTTGCCGATTTTGACGGTCTTATTTCACGGTTCGGCGAATGGCTGAAAAAAAACACAAAAAGCACCTCAGACGGCGGATTTACGGCAGGCTTTCTCACCTCCTCCGTTACGGTGTGCGTGGGAGCTATGGCAATAGTGGGAGCTATTGAGGACGGAATTCACGGCAACATATCCGTTCTCCTGATAAAATCCCTTATTGACTTTATAACAATAATGATTATGACGGCGTCAATGGGAAAGGGATGTATTTTCTCTGCAATCCCCGTGCTTATATTGCAGGGCGGAACGACACTTTTGTCGGGTTTTGTCGCCCCGTATCTGACCGACGCCGCCCTCAGCAATCTGTCCTTGGTGGGCTCTGCCCTTATTTTCTGCGTGGGAGTTACGCTTATTTGGAAGGACAAGCTGAAGGTGGCAAATATGCTCCCCGCCATAGTTTTTGCCGTGGCGTGGGCATATCTGCCATTCTGAAATCCGAAATTAAAAATAAAGGAAAAACGTCATGAAAAAGCTTCTTATAGTAGACGGAAACAGCATACTTAACCGTGCATTTTACGGAATTCGTCCTCTGACAACAAAGGACGGACTTCCCACCAATGCGGTGTACGGCTTTATAACCATACTGAAAAAGCACCTTGACGCACTATCTCCCGATTATCTTGCCTGCGCTTTCGATTTGAAGGCGCCCACCTTCCGCCATAAAATGTATGACGGCTATAAGGCCACAAGAAAGCCTATGCCCGAAGACCTTGCCGCACAGCTCCCCTATGCGAAGAAAACAGCGTCTGCCATGGGCTTTACGGTAGTAGAGTGCGAGGGCTGGGAAGCGGACGACGTGCTGGGAACGGTAGCCGGAATGGCGGATAAAACCGGAGAAATCCAGTCCTATATTCTCACGGGAGACCGTGACTCCTTACAGCTTATTACCGACACTACCTCGGTAATCCTTGTAAAAACAAAAGAGGATATAATCTATACTCCCGAAAAATTCAAGGAGGAGTACGGAATAACCCCGGAGCAGTTTATTGACGTTAAAGCACTAATGGGAGACTCCTCTGATAATATTCCCGGAGTGCCCGGTATCGGCGAAAAAACTGCGCTGAAGCTTATAATCGCCGACGGAGGCCTTGACGGACTGTATGCCGACGAGACCCTCGGCGGTGCGGGAAAGTCTGCGGCAGAAAAGCTGAGAACGGGAAAGGACTCCGCATATATGTCATATGACCTTGCAAAAATCAGCAGGGAAGCGCCTATCGGTATGAGCCTTGAGGATATAAAAAACGACGGCTCCGATAATGAGGTACTGTCAGAGCTTTTCACAAGGCTGGAATTTTCCGCATTGGCAAAAAGATTTAATCTTACGGGAGAGGGAAAAGTAACAGCCGTCCAAATCCCTGGGGTGACAACCGTTCCCGAAAAACTGAAAAAGCCCTATGCCGTAGAGCTTTGCGGAGAAAACCTGTATATTTCCGACGGAGAGGGTATATATAAAGCCGAAATCTCCCCGAAGTTTTTTGACGAAGAGGTTATATGCCACGACTATAAGAAGCTCTGTAAAGAGCTTAAAAACAAAAACATAGAGCCTCGGTGCGCCTTTGATACAATGACAGCCTCCTATCTTCTGTCCCCCGGCGAGAGCGCATATCCCATTGATAAATCCGTAGTAAGATACCTGTCGGAACAGCCGTCTCAGGGAGAGGGAAGCGGGGC
>JAQXKW010000109.1 GCA_029010655.1 Clostridia bacterium
CGCTTTTGTAAGCGGAGTTGAAAAATACATTAACGTAGATGCGGCGATTGACTCAATGATTGTAACGTACCTTGCAAACGGCAGGGATAATATAGCCAAAAACATTCTCTGGTCAACCTTTGACGGGGTTAAATGGGCTCCTACCATTTATGACCTTGACATGACATGGGGAATAACAGATTACGGCAAAGGTTATATTGATGCACATTTATTTTCGCCGAAGGGCACGACTCGTAACAATCTGTTATATCAAAAGCTGTATACGTATATGTATGACAGAGTAAAAGCAAGGTATAATGAACTGAGGGGCACGGTTTTCACTCTTGAAAACGTGAGAAATACATTTACCGAGTTTCAGGACAGAATACCGCCGTCTGTCATGAATCTTGAAAGAAGCAAATGGACGAATGTTCCGAGTATTTCTACAAATAATATTGAACAGATAATGAAATATGCCGAGGACCATTTTGCAGTGATAGATTCATGCTTCAAATAATTATGAAAAGAACAGTATTGTTAATTCTTTCCGTTTTGCTTGTTTTATCGCTTTTTTCATGCGAAAGTCAGGAAAAAATCAAAGCGGATTTTACCGTATATTGCTTTAATGCAGGCGCCGCAGACTCATTTTTAATCAGAACAAAAAACAGCGCCGTGCTTATCGACACGGCGGAAAGCAGCTTCGGCGACGAAATAACGGATTATCTGTCGTCTCAGGGAATTGACAGGCTTGATTATCTAATAATCACCCATTTTGACAAAGACCATGTAGGCGGCGCCGCCAAGGTTCTGAAAAGCATTTCCGTCGAGAATGTTCTGCAAAGCAATTATACTAAAGACACCTCAAAAAAGTACGATAACTATGTGTCCGCTCTGTCATATGCGAGAATTGAAGCGGTGACAGTCAGGGAAGAGCTGAGATTTTCCCTTGACGGTGCGGAATTTACCGTCAATCCGCCCGAACAAGAGGTGTATGAGAAAAGTGCGTCAAATAACTCATCCCTTATCGTTTCCGTGCGGTACGGGGAGAGACAATTCCTTTTCTGCGGAGACGCCGAAAAGGAGAGACTTTCGGAATTTATCGGAATGAATACCGAAAAATACGATTTTGTAAAAATTCCTCACCACGGCAGATGGAATTCAAAAATTCCTGAGCTTTTGTCCTCCGTTTCTCCGGCATACGCCGTTATAACAAGTTCGGCTGCCGAGCCTGAGGATAAAAAGACCGTTGACGCACTTGAGTCTTTCGGCACAGAGATTTTTTATACGAAAAACGCACCCGTCAGAGTGGTGTGCGACGGAACTCATATTGCCGTTGAATATGCAGAGTAATTTATGAAAGCTCCCTTTCGGGAGCTTTCATAATATTCCCGATACCCTTAACAGCAGCCGGAGATGAAGTGAATTGTCACATAGAATTATAACTAAAATACCGATTGCCACCGCCGCCAAAATTACAAA
The DNA here is from genome assembly GCA_029010655.1 of Clostridia bacterium. Taxonomy (GTDB): domain Bacteria; phylum Bacillota; class Clostridia; order Oscillospirales; family CAG-272; genus Avispirillum. Next base: position 1,459 of record JAQXKW010000109.1, read on the forward strand.
TTTTCTTCTGTAAGCCATAAATAACCCCCTAATCATTGTATGCAAACGGAAAAAATGTGTTATTTTCTAAAAAAAGAACAGTAATTCCATAGACGAAAGGAAAATAATGTGATATAATATAATGAAAATTTGTGTAAAGGTGAAATATGAAAACAGTTAAAATTCCATCGGAGGGGTACGGCTCCAATTGCTGGCTTGTAATATCGGGCGACGAGTTTGTTATAATCGACCCGTCCTCGGCACTTGAAGTAATGCTTGCTCGGATAAAACAGCGCGGGCTCCATATTGAAAATTTGAAATATGTCCTTTTGACCCACGGGCATTTCGACCATATTACGGGCGCCGATGAAATCAGAGACGTAAGCTCGGCTCCCCTTGCCGTCCATGAGCTTGACGCAGACTGCCTTTACGACCCTGATAAAAACCAGTATAAATACTTTTTCCGTGAAGACCTCGTTCTGAAACCTGCGGAAATCCTTCTCCGTGACGGTGACGAAATTAAGTTCGGCACAGAAAAGCTGAGGGTTCTCCATACTCCGGGGCATACAAAGGGAAGCGTTTGCTATATTTCAGATACAGCCGTTTATTCCGGAGATACGCTCTTTGACCTTGGGGTCGGAAGAACGGATCTTTACGGCGGAAGCCCGTCGGAGCTTAACGAGAGCCTTAAAAAGCTGATGAAATTAAATCCCGAACTTGAGCTGTATCCCGGGCACGGCTCACTTTCCACCATGCAAAAACAGTTTGACTATAATCCATACCTGAAAGGAATATGAAAATGATAGATTATAAAGAGTTGGCAGAGCTTTTGTTTCCCGACGTTACCATGACGCCGGAGGACGTTGAAAAAATGTATCCCCCCAGAAACGTTCCCGAAGGGGCGGTAATTTCCCGTGCCGCACCCAGCCCTACGGGCTTTGTTCATCTGGGAAACCTTATTCAGGCGCTCACCAGCGAGAGAATGTGCCACCAGTCCGGCGGTACGCTCTTTCTCCGTGTTGAGGATACGGACGCCAAAAGAGAAGTGCCGGGAGCTATCGATACTCTTATTGACTATCTGGGTATTTACGGAATTCATTTTGACGAGGGCGTTACAAAAGGCGAGGACGTGGGAATTTACGGACCCTACCGTCAGCGCCGCAGGGTGGATATATACCATGTGTTTGCGAAAAAGCTCACAGCGGAGGGAAAGGCATACCCATGCTTCTGTACCGAAGAAGAGCTTGCCGCCATGCATGAAAAGCAGGAGGCGGAGAAAGCTAACTACGGTTATTTCGGAAAATGGGCGGTATGGCGCGACAGACCTATGGAGGATATAAAAGCGGAGCTTGAAAAGGGAAAGCCGTGGGTGCTCCGTTTCCGTTCCACAGGCTCTATTGAAAATAAAATTAAATTTACCGACCTTATAAAGGGTCAGCTTGAGCTGACGGAAAACGATATTGACCACGTGCTTCTCAAATCGGACGGCATACCGACTTATCATTTCGCCCATGCGGTGGACGACAGATTTATGTACACAACCCACGTGGTGCGTGACGATTCATGGCTTTCAACCCTGCCTTTTCACATTCAGCTTTTCCAGGCTTTAGGATGGAAACATCCTAAATATCTCCACATAGGGCCTCTTATGAAGATGGACGGAGAGTCCAAACGCAAGCTCTCCAAGAGAAAAGACCCGGAGCTTGCCTTGAAATATTACAGGCAGAACGGCTTCCCCACACAGTCGGTATATGAATATTTGCTTACGGTTCTTAATTCAAATTTCGAGGACTGGAGACGTGCCAACCCCGACGCACCTACCGACGATTTCAAATTCTCTTATAAGAAAATGAATCCGGCGGGAAGTCTTTTCGACGAAGCAAAGCTTTGCGACGTTTCAAAGAACGTAATTTCAAGAATGTCCGCCGAAAAGGTGTATGACGAGGTGCTGAGCTGGTCTGAGGAGTTTGATGCGGAGTTTTCGGAGGTTCTGAAAAACAACAAGGATACTGCCTTAAAAGCATTTGCAATCGGCAGAGGCGGGAAAAAGCCGAGAAAAGACTTGACCCTGTGGTCGGACGCAAAAGGCTATATGGGCTTCTTCTTTGACGAGATATTTACCCTTGAGGACGCTTATCCCGATAATTTCCATAAATCGGACATAAAAACTGCTCTTACACAGTTCTGCGAAACATATGACGAGGCTGACGAACAGCAGGTGTGGTTTGATAAGATAAAGGCAATTGCAGAAAACATAGGCTTCTGTACCGATATGAAGGCGTATAAGGCGGAGCCCGAAAAATATAAGGGCAGTATTGCAGACGTAAGTATGTTCCTGCGTGTCGCCGTAACCGGCAAAATGAACTCCCCCGATATGTTTGAGGTTATGAGAATATTGGGCAAGGATAAAGTTATAGAAAGAATTAACAAAATGACAGAGGTGCTTTAATGGCAACGAATTTTATACATGAGTTTATAGACGAGGAAATTGCAGAGGGAAAGCATGAGTACGGGAAAATCCAGACCCGTTTTCCCCCAGAGCCTAACGGCTATCTTCATATAGGACATGCCAAAGCTCTGTTTGTGGACTTTTCCACTGCGGAAAAGTACGGCGGAAAATGCAATCTGCGTTTTGACGATACCAACCCCGCCAAGGAAGATACAGAGTACGTAGACGCCATAAAAGAGGATATTCATTGGCTTGGCTACGACTGGGACAAGTGCTGCTACGGCTCGTCCTATTTCGATAAGTGTTACGAGCTTGCCGTTATGCTCATAAAAAAAGGCAAGGCATATGTCTGCGATTTGGATCGCGAACAGATGAGAGAGTATAGGGGAACGCTGACAGAACCCGGCAAAAACAGCCCTTGGCGAGACAGATCGGTTGAAGAAAATCTGGACTTGTTCGAGAGAATGAAAAACGGAGAGTTTGAGGACGGAACTCATACGCTCCGTGCAAAAATCGATATGGCGAGCCCCAATCTCAATATGCGTGACCCTGCCATATACAGAATAAAGCATATCTCCCATCACCAGACCGGCGATAAGTGGTGTATTTATCCCATGTACGATTTTGCACATCCTATTCAGGACGCACTGGAGGGAATTACTCATTCCCTTTGCTCTCTGGAATACGAGGCTCACAGACCCCTTTATAACTGGGTGGTTGAAGAATGCGGCTTTGAGCATAAGCCCCGTCAGATAGAGTTTGCAAGACTTAATCTCACAAATACGGTTATGAGCAAGAGATACCTTCGTGAGCTGGTGGAAACGGGACTTGTAGACGGCTGGGACGACCCCAGAATGCCCACCCTCTGCGGACTTCGCCGCAGAGGCTATACTCCCGCCGCAATTAAAGAGTTTCTCACAAGAGCAGGGGTCGCAAAGACCGATTCTCTCATTGATATTGCCCTTCTTGAGTACTGTATCAGAGAGGAACTGAACACCTCAGCTCCCAGAAGAATTGCGGTTCTCGATCCCGTTAAGGTTATAGTCGATAACTATCCTGAGGATAAAAAAGAGTATTTCGATGTTCCCAATCACCCCGGAAATCCCGAAATGGGTACGAGAAAAGTGCCTTTTACAAAGGAGCTTTGGATTGATAGGGCGGATTTCGCCATGGTTCCCCCTCCGAAATTTTTCAGAATGAAGCCCGACGGAGAAGTAAGACTTATGGGAGCGTACATTGTAAAATGTACGGACGTTGTGTGCGGTGAAAACGGCGAGGTTGTGGAAATCCATTGCACAGCCGACCTTGAAACAGGGAACGGTATGCCCGCCGACGGCAGAAAAGTAAAGGGAACAATTCATTGGGTTTCCGCCGATGAGTGCGACGATATAACCGTAAACCTTTATGAACAGCTTTTCACCATCAGAAATGTAGGGGATATTCCCGAAGATAAAACTTATGCGGATTATCTTAACCCCGACTCCGTGAAGGTGCTTTCCGGATGTAAGGCGGAAAAAGCCCTTGAAGGCTCCGATAGCGAAAGATTTCAGTTTGTTCGTACGGGTTATTTTGTAAAGGATTCAAAGAATCCCGGAACATATAACCGTATTGTGTCCCTCAAAGACAGCTTTAAGCCCGAATAATATGGTAGAGATTGTAAGTGTTCGGGAACGCTCCAGAGCACAGAGACACGGAGTTTTGCCCGGTGATATTCTTCTTTCCGTCAACGGACACGAAATAAACGACGTGCTTGATTACCGTTTTTATCTTGCATGCCGTGAGCTTCATCTGAAACTCCACAGAGGGGCGGAAATAGTCGATGTAAAAATCTTAAAGGACGAGTACGACGATATAGGGCTTGAATTTGCAACTCCCCTGATGGATAAAAAGCATACCTGCGAAAATAAATGTATTTTCTGCTTTATCGACCAGAACCCCAAGGGCATGAGAAAAAGCATTTATTTTAAGGACGACGATTCCCGACTTTCCTTTCTGCACGGAAACTATATCACCCTGACAAACCTGAAAATCTCGGATATTCAGCGTATCATCAATATGCATATATCTCCCGTAAACGTTTCCGTTCATACCACAAACCCGGAGCTTCGGGTTAAGATGATGAAAAACAAACGCTCGGGCGAGGTGCTGTCATATCTTCGAATGTTGGCTGATGCGGGAATAAAGCTCAGGGGGCAGATTGTTCTGTGCAAGAACGTAAACGATAAAGCGGAGCTTGACAGAACAATGCGGGATCTCCTTGAATACTATCCCCAGATGGACAGCGTTTCAATTGTCCCCGCAGGACTTACAGCATACCGTGAGGGGCTATACCCGCTTGAGCCTTTTACCCCGGAGGAGTGCGCTCAGGTTATCCGCCAGGTAACGGAATTCGGCGATAAGTGCGTTGAAAAATTCGGAGAGAGAATTTTTTACTGCTCCGATGAATTTTATATAAAAAGCGGCACGCCCTTGCCGGATTATGACTTTTGGGGAGATTTCTCCCAGCTTGAAAACGGCGTGGGCATGCTTTCGCTTTTTGAATACGAGTTTATGTGCGCTCTTGACCTTATTTCGGACGAGGAAAAAGAGATTTACAGGGAAATCTCCGTTGCCACAGGTGAGGCGGCGTACCATATGATAGAAAGGCTTTGCAATAAGCTTTCCGAAGTATGTCCCGGTGTTAAAATACACGTGTATCCCGTAAAGAATAACTTCTTCGGGGGACAGGTAACCGTAACGGGGCTTCTTACGGGAAAGGATATTGCAGGACAGCTTGCAGGGAAAGAGCTGGGAGAGTGTCTGTATCTTTCGAGAAACGTACTGCGCTCCGAGGGAGATCTGTTTCTCTGCGGCATGACCCCCAATGAGCTTTCCGAAACACTTTCAGTACCCATAGAGTTTACGGAAAACGACGGCGGCGATTTTCTGTACGGTCTTCTTAATAATCAGAAAGGTTGAAAAATATGTCAAAACCGGTAATAGCTATTGTGGGCAGACCCAATGTGGGCAAGTCCACGCTGTTTAATAAACTTATCGGCGAGAGGCGTGCCATCGTTGAGGACGTTCCGGGTATTACCCGTGACAGAATTTACGGAGAAACCGAGTGGTGCGGCAAAACAATGATCGTCATTGATACGGGCGGCATTGAGCCCAAAACCGACGATATTATTCTCAAAAAGATGAGAGAGCAGGCGCAGATAGCAATAGATACTGCGGATGTTATCCTCTTTATGTGCGATATTAAGACGGGTCTTGTGGCAGATGACCTTGACATTGCGGTAATGCTGAAAAAGAGCAGAAAGCCCGTTATTCCCGTTGTAAACAAGGTGGATAAGGTGGGCGATGTTCCCCCGGAATTTTATGAGTTTTACGAGCTGGGCTTTGATACGGACCCTATCGCCGTTTCTTCAACACACGGAAGCGGCACGGGCGATCTTTTGGACGAAGTGATCCGTGTTCTCCCCGAATTTGAAAACGAGGAAGGGGAGGACGACGTAATAAGCGTTGCCGTAATCGGAAAGCCCAATGCGGGAAAATCCTCTCTCATAAATAAAATTCTGGGAGACGATCGGCTCATAGTTTCAAATATAGCCGGAACTACAAGAGACGCCATTGACAGCCGTTTTGAAAACGAATTCGGCAAATATAATTTTATTGATACCGCAGGTCTCAGACGGCAGAGCAAGGTGGAGGACAGAATTGAAAAATTCAGCGTTCTCCGTGCGAAAATGGCTGTTGAGAGAGCCGACGTGTGCCTTTTGGTTATAGACGGAAACGAGGGTATCACCGAGCAGGACGAAAAAATCGCAGGTATTGCCCATGAGGCGGGAAAAGCCACGATTATCTGCGTCAATAAGTGGGACCTTGTGGAAAAGGACAATAATACGGTAAAACAGTATACAAAGAAGGTGTACGACGCACTTTCCTATATGACCTACGCACCCTTGCTGTTTATTTCTGCGGAGACGGGGCAAAGAGTGCAGAAGCTCTTTGAGCATATTAATTATGTTCATAATCAGACTAATATGCGTATTTCCACAGGTATGCTCAACGACGTTCTGGCAGATGCGGTAAACCGTGTTCAGCCCCCGTCCGACAAGGGCAAACGGCTGAAAATTTATTATATGACCCAAACGGCGGTAGCGCCTCCTACCTTTGTTATGTTCTGCAATAATGCGGAGCTATTCCATTTTTCATACCAAAGGTATATTGAAAACCATTTGCGACAGACCTTCGGCTTTAAGGGTACTCCTATAAGAATTATTATCCGACAGAAAGGAGACAGCGAGGACTGAGTCCTCCGTTCTTATGTTATTTGCGAAGCTTTGCGAACTGGGACTTAATAATACGGCGGCATTGATTATTGCCGTTGTTCTGTCCGCAGTTTTCGGTTATTTTATAGGCAGCGTCAATTTCGGGATAATTCTGTCCGAAAAGCTTTATAAAGAGGACGTCAGAAAAAAGGGAAGCGGAAACGCCGGAAGCACCAACATGGTAAGAAACTACGGCTGGGTGCCGGGGCTTCTGACTCTTGCAGGGGATTTAGTGAAAACCGCCCTTGCGGTTCTTATGGGAATGCTTATGTTCCTTGAAAGAGGAATGTTTATTGCAGGAATTTTCTGCATGATAGGGCACATTTTCCCCATTTATTTTGGATTTAAGGGCGGCAAAGGCGTTGCATGCTTCGGCGGCATAATAGTGATGACATCCATTAAAATGGGGCAGTGGTACATATTCGTCATTCTGCTGGCAATTTTTTTAATAGTTGTTATAGGTACAAGATATGTCTCCCTTGCCTCAATTGTATGCGCAATGGTCTATCCCGTATTGCTGAACCGGGTTGATGCTTTCCTTATATCAAATGTTCCCGAGCTTCAGGTGCTTCAGGGACTGGAGATTTACGCCGTTATTCTGGGGCTTATGGTAATAATCCAGCACAGAGATAATATAGGCAGACTTCTCAGAGGGGAAGAAAATAAAATTTCCTTTAAGAAAAAGAAGAAAAATGATTGATGAGAAAATTGAACGGTTTTCGGTTCTGTGCGAAAAATCCGTCCTTGGCGAAACTCTGAAAAATATTGTGCTTTCCTCGCCCCGCACGGGCGAAGCGACGAAAATAAAAGGGGTTCTTAAAACCGTTTCGGAAAAAACTGTTTTACAGCTTGAATACAGCCTTTCCGAAGGGAGAGTACGTCAGGAAAACCTTTCGCCGGAACAGGTGAGAGAGCGGATTTCCGCTCTTTCTCAGAGCTTTTCACGGTGCGACCTTAACGACGGCGGAGGAAATGCGTCCCTTCTTACCTCGAAAAAAGGAAAAATTTCTTTGGTATGCCACGGAACGATAGGCACGGGAGAAAAGCAGAGCCCCACAGCCGAAAGTGTAAAGAATTATATTCTGGACGGAACCGAGCCGTTTCTCTTTTATTTGGGAATATCCGATAAAAACGGGAGAGTACACGATAAAAAACAGGCAAAGTTCAGACAGATTAACAGATTTTTAGAATATGTGGGGGATACGGTAAAGTATCTGCCGAAAAACGGGAATTTGCGGATAGCTGATCTCTGCTGCGGAAAGAGCTATCTTTCCTTTGCAGTTTACCACTATTTTGTCAATATTCTGGGCAGAACAGTGAGCATGGACTGCATGGACCTGAAAGAAAGCGTTATGGCGTACTGCTCCGAAACGGCTTTGAAATGCGGCTTTGACGGTATGAGTTTCAGCGCAGGCGACGTAAATAAGTATTCTCCGAAGGAGCCTCCCCATATGGTTGTCAGCCTTCACGCCTGCGATACCGCAACAGATATTGTGCTTAACAGAGCGGTGAGCCTCGGGGCAAGGGTTATTCTGTCAACTCCCTGCTGTCACAGAGAGCTTTCAAGGAAAATAAACTCTCCTCAACTTAAATTTATTTGCGATAATTCCGTTCTGAAATCCAAATTCTGCGACGCCGCAACGGACTCTCTTAGAATACTCAGGCTGAAAGCCTGCGGATATGTTGCTGACGCAACGGAATTTACCGATCCCGAGGACACGCCCAAAAACGTGCTGATCCGTGCCCGCAGGGATATGGGCTTCGATTTCGGACGGCGAGAAAAATTTCTTAACGAATACAAGGCGGCATATGCTTTCCTGTGCGGCACAGACGCACCGGATTTGCCGCAGGAGAAACTCTATGAATAATCAGGATATTCTTTTATGTCAGGAGAGAACCCCGGAGGAGCGGCTGTCTGCCCTGCGTGAGCTGGGAGCTCCCGAAAAAAGCGGCGGCGGAGAATGGGTCAATAACCATATACATACTACATATTCTTTCTCTCCCTATACTCCCTCGGCGGCAGTATATTTTGCCCGAAAAGCGGGACTTTCCACGGCAGGGATTATGGACCACGATTCCGTAGGCGGAATTGATGAGTTTATAAAAGCGGGGGAAATCATAGGCATGCCCGTAACCGTGGGCTTTGAGTGCAGAACTGACGCTCGCGGAACTCCCCTTGAGGGACTTCGCCTGAATAACCCCGACCAAAAATCGGTAGCCTATGTTACGCTTCACGGCATCCCCCACGGGAATGTGGATAAGTGCGAAAAGGTGCTGGCACCGCTTCGTGAAAAACGTAACGCACGCAACAGAAAAATGTGCGCGAAAATAAACGAAATATGTGCGCCTTTCGGCTTTTCCGTTGATTTTGACAGGGATGTTTTGCCCCTTTCCTCCTATAATTGCGGAGGGAGCGTCACGGAACGACACGTGCTGTTTGCTCTTGTCCTGAAAATAACAGACGGCAAAAGCAGGGAAGACGTTATGTCTGCTCTTGACAGCCTGTGCGGAGCCTTGCCCGCAAAGGTGCGTGAAAAGCTCATGTCTGCCCCCGAAGAATACTATCTCTACGATATTCTCGGAGTGCTGAAAAGCAGTCTTATAAAGAAAATATATGTTGACGCAGACGAGGAGCTAATGCACATTACCGACTTTGTAAGGCTTGCAAAGGAGGTGGGCGGAATTTGTGCATACGCATATCTGGGCGACGTGGGCGAAAGCCCTACGGGCGATAAGGCGGCGCAGAAGTTTGAGGACGATTATATTGAGGATTTGTTCAAAGCCTTAAAGGAATTCGGCTTCAACGCCGTAACTTACATGCCCTCAAGAAATACAAAAGAACAGCTTATAAGGGTTATGAGCCTTTGCGATAAATACGGATTTTTCCAAATCAGCGGCGAGGATATTAATTCTCCCAGACAGTCCTTCGTTTGCTCCGCCATGCAGAATTATCCTCATCTGTATGACGCAACCTATGCCCTTATCGGACACGAGAGTGCCGCAACGGAAAATCCCGACGACGGAATGTTTACTGAGAAAACCGCAGAAATAATTCCCGATCTGGGGGAAAGAATAAAATACTTTGCAAATATCGGCAGAAACAGGAGATAAGTATGGAACTTTTTGAGAAAAAAACAATAGCCGCGCATCTCTCGCCGGCTTTCAGAATGATTTTTGACGGGGAAGGGCGTGCTGTCGTAAGCGTTG